>NZ_JBIAQV010000049.1:0-48150 GCF_042889305.1 Streptomyces sp. NPDC002619
CAGGTTTCCACGGGTCCGCACTGTTGACCTCAGCCGGGACGCTTCTGGTTCTCGATGTACTCCTTGATGATCGACAGCGGGGCGCCGCCGCAGGACGCGGCGAAGTAGGACGGGGACCAGGGCTGATGCGTTCTCAGTGAGTGATCTTGAGGAGTGCGGTGGCGTGATCCGGGCGTGACCGGTAGTGGTCGGCTGCGGCGGCGATGTTGTTCCAGCCGGCCTGGCGCATCAGGCCAATGGCAAGGTTGCGTAGCGTGGCCATGAGGCGGGGTGCGGTGCCGGTGCGGATCCGGGAGGCGTCTTCGCCGTGGGTCACGGCGCGCACGTGGGCCTGTACCAACGAGCTCCGTTGCCCCACGTCGAGAACCCGTCAACACCCCTTGCGTGACCTGCGAAAACGCTAACTACCCGGCCTTGGGGGAACTTCATCACCATCGACACCCGCCCCATACGACAACGTCGGTCTCCAAGACCACAACCAGGTCTTGGAGACCGACGTCACGCCAGGCCGCGAATCGACCAACAGCGTTCCTGGGATAGGACGGGGCCCTGTGTGTCCGGCGGCGAGGGTGGATTCCCCGCCCCGGGCCAGCGATGTGCGGCTACTGCTTCTCCGCCGTGTACAGCGCGCTCACCTCGTCCGCGGTCAGTGCCTTGTCGAACGCGTGTACCTCGTCGATCGAGCCGTTCCAGTAGTCGGTGTTGTTACTGGCGTACAGGGCGCGGCCCACGGACAGCGGGCCCGTGCTGACGTCGGCGGTGCCGGGGTCGGCAGTCGCGACGAGTTGGCCGTCGATGTACAACTTGATCGTGTTGCTCGCGTTGTCCCGTACGCCAACCAGGTGGTACCAGCGACCCAGCTCGGGCATGAGCGCGAGGCGGGCCCGGTGGCCGCCTGGGGTGCTGAACGCGAAGGCGCCCTGGCCGTACTGGAGGTAGAACGGGTTCTCCGTGCGGCGGCCGTCCTGGCTGACCACCGTGGCGTAGTTGCCCGGGATCGAGGACAGGGTGACCCACGCCGAGACCGAGTAGCTCCGGGTGGTGTCGAGCACCGGGCCCGAGGTCTCCGCGTACTGGCCCTGGCCGTTGAAGCCGAGGGCCGTGCCGTGCACGCCGGCGGTCCAGGACGCGCCGTTGGTGAGGGTCAGCGGCAGGTTGTTCGGGCCCTGGTCGCGGGCGGTGGTGCCGGAGCCCTCGTCGAGGGCCCAGTAGCCGCCGCCGTGGAGCTCGGCCCGGTCGCCGGCCGCCGCGCCGGCGGCGATGACCTGGCGGTTGATGTCGCGCACCTGGTCCGGGTCGACCTTGACCACCCTGCGGTCGTACGAATAGAGCCCGTTGAGCTCGTTCTCGACGTCCGTGACCTGGGTGTACACCGAGCCGGAGAGCTCGGCATTGGCCGAGGCGAGGTAGTAGCGCCGGGTGTTGTCGACGTACTTCTTGGTGAGGGCGGCCTTGTCGGCCACCCCGCTGTAGATCGCCGCGGGGGCACCCGGCCACATGTGTCCGGGGCTGCGGAGCGTGAAGCCGCCGTGCTCGCCGTCCATCGCTGCCCGCTTCTCGTCCGGGAAGGGCGCCTCGCGGTTCAGGTAGTCGTGGTGGTCGATGATGTCGCCCTTGCCGGAATCGCCCTTGGAGGCGCAGCAGTTCACGCCGCTGTGGGCGTTGACGACGCGGGACGGGTCGGCCGCCTTGACGGACTCGGCGATCTTGCCGGTCTCGGTGCGGTCCCACTCGCCCCAGCCCTCGTTGAACACGATCCAGCCGATGACCGAGGGCGAGTTGTGCAGCTGGTCCATCTCGCGCATGCCCTCGGTGACGAAGGACTGCTTGCCCGTGTCGTTGGTGATGTTGCTGGATACGAAGTCCTGCCACACCAGCAGGCCGAGCTGGTCGGCGTGGTAGTACCAGCGCGCCGGCTCCACCTTGATGTGCTTACGGACCGCGTTGAAGCCCATCTTCTTCTGCACCTTCAGGTCGAAGGCGAGGGCCTGGTCGCTGGGCGCCGTGTTCAGGCCGTCGGGCCAGAAACCCTGGTCCAGCATGGCGAGGGAGTAGATCGGCTTGCCGTTCAGCACGAGCTTCTGGTAGCCGCCGACGTTCGCGATGGCGATCTTCCGCATGCCGAAGTAGCTGCTGACGGTGTCGGTGGAGCGCCCGTCGGTGAGCGTGACCTCGAGCTTGTAGAGGTACGGGTCGTCCGGGCTCCACAGGTGCTGGCGGGCGACCGGCAGTCGCAGCGCGGCGCCTGCCTGGCCGGTGACCGTGCCGACCACCCCGCCCGCGGCGTCGCGGGCGACGGCCTTGACCTGGGCGTTCGTCGAGGCCCCTGCGGACTTCACGGTCAGCGCCAGGCTGCTGGTGTCGATGTCCGGCGTGGTGACCAGCTTGTCGATGGAGGTGTCGGCGACCGGCTCCATCCACACCGTCTGCCAGATGCCCGACGACTGGGTGTAGACGATGCCGCCCGGGTGGGTGGACTGCTTGCCGACCGGCTGGTTCGCGCCGCCCGTGTCGATGGCCTCGACCACGATCTCCTGTTGCCCGGTGCCCTTGACCGCGTCGGTGATGTCGGCGCTGAAGCCGGTGTAGCCGCCGGTGTGTTCGGCGACCTGCGTACCGTTGACCCAGACGCGGGCGCGGTAGTCGACAGCGTCGAAGTTCAGCTTCAGCCGCTTGCCGCTGCCGATCTTCCAGTCAGCGGGGACGGTGACGAGTCGGCGGTAGAACATGTGGTCCTCGTGCCGCTCGATCCCGGACAGTTGGGACTCGACCGGGAACGGGACGGTGATCTTCTCGTTGAGGTCCTTGCCGAACACGGGCTGTTCGTTGGCGGCAGCGCCGGCGAACTGCCAGGGGCCGTTGAGGTTCTTCCACTGCTCACGCACCTGCTGCGGCCGCGGGTACTCGGGCAGCGGGTGGTCATGGTTGAGCTTGTCGCCCCACTGAGTGGTGAGCCGGTGGGTGGAGGTGTTGCGCGCCGTGCGGATGATCTGCGGCACGGTGTCGCTGCCGACCTTGAGACCGCCGGAACCATCGTAACTGACCCGGACCTGCTGGCCCTTCTGGATCGGCTCTGCCAGCGTCATGATCGCGGAGTGCGGGTCGTCCGAGGCGAGCGCCACCGAGTCGACCGGCATCGGCGAGGTGTCGGCGTCGATCTTCAGATGGTCCTTGATGCTGCCCAGGTCGGTGACGTCGTTCTCGAACGTCGCCTGGACGCGCAGGCCGTCCTCGGCGACGGTCAGGTCCACCGGGTAGATCTGGAAGCCGGCCGGCGGGGTGAACGCCGATTCGGGGACGAACTGCTTGTCCAGCCCGGGGCCCGACCAGCGCAGGAACATGTTCGCGCCGCCGACGTCCTGGAACATCTCCAGCCGGAAGTCGTGCTTCTCGCCGGCCGCCAGGGTGACCGCCGCGCTGGTCTGTTCCTTGTCCCAGTCGCCCACCCAGTGGTCGATGACCGGCTTGCCGTCGATGAACAGCCGGAAGCCGTTGTCGCCGACGGCGTAGAACGTGTAGTCGCCAGTGGTGGGCGCCTCGATCTGCCCGGTCCAGCGGGCCGTCGTGTTCTCCGTGTGCCCGGTCAGCGTCTCGAACGTGGTGACCAGGCCGGGAAAATTGATCTGCGGGTCGAGTGAGACCCCGCCGAGCTCGGCGAAGTCGCGGGCGCCCGGCGCGGACATGCTGAAGTACTCGCCCTTCAAGCCGTGTACCGCGGCGGCGGTGTCGCCTGCGGCGAACGTGGTTACGGCAGCTGTCGGCACGGCGGCCGCTGCGGCGGGGGCCAGGTTGCCGCTCACGGGCAGCGCCAGCGCGACGGCCAGCAGAAGCGTGGGCAGCGCACGTCTGGAACGAGCGGATTTTCGTCTCATGCGGATGACCTCGCGGAAGTGGGGTCGGAAGCCGAACCACTGGTACTGGTACGGCTGTTGGAGACATGGCTGAGCACGGCCGCAGGTTTGCCAGAAGGGTGGGCGGCGACGCCGTCGGCCGATAGTTTCCAACGTAGGAAAATGTTGTGCAGCGGAATGAGAGCACGCGAACTCACGCGTGTCCAGAGGTCTCGCCACGGTCCGCGGCAGCGTGCGCGAAACGCAACCGCAACGTGTGCGCAACGCTCTTGCCGTCGCCGCCGCAGCACCTATATAACGTTGTAAAGCCAGCCAGGGACCTCCCCAAACTGGGCTGCCCCACATCTACTTCGCAGCTCAAAGCCCCAATCCGGCGGTCGCGCAGACACGTTGCGGCCCCTGGGCACGGCATGGCCGCATTCGATTCACGCGACCGACCGCACGCCGCCCGGCGGTGCTGTCCCGTCCCGCCAAGGAGTGTCAAATCCCATGAACAGCACGCGCGGATCCCGCACCTTCGCCATCGCGAGCCTTCTCGTCGCGGCCATCACGCTCACCGCCACCGGCTGTGCGAAGTCGGAGGACAACGGCAGTTCAGGCAGCGACGCGTCCCAGGCCGCGCCGGCCGTCCAGACTCCGGTCGCCTCCGGCGACGGCTGCACGCTGAACGCCTACGGTGCCAAGAAGCTGGACCTGAAGAACGCGGTCGTCGGCTTCTCCCAGTCGGAGAAGGAGGCCAACCCGTTCCGGATCGCCGAGACCCAGTCCATCAGGGACGAGGCGGCGAAGGTCGGCGTCAAGAAGCTGCTGACCACCAACGCGCAGTCGCAGCTGCCCAAGCAGATCAGCGACATCCAGGACATGCTGGCCCAGGGCGCCCAGTTCCTGATCGTCGCCCCGCTCAACTCCGACGGCCTGGAGCCGGCGCTGAAGGCGGCAGCCGACAAGCACGTGCCGGTCCTCACGATCGACCGCAAGGTCAACGCGACGGCCTGCAAGGACTACCTGTCGTTCCTGGGCTCGGACTTCGTCGAGCAGGGCAAGCGGGCCGCCGACGTCATGATCAAGACCACCGGCGGCAACGGCAAGGTCGCCGTCCTGCTGGGCGCCTCCGGCAACAACGTCACCACCGACCGCACCAAGGGCTTCGTCGACCAGCTCAAGGCCAAGGCCCCGGGTCTGGAGATCGTCGCGCAGCAGACCGGCGAGTTCGCCCGCGACAAGGGCCAGCAGGTCATGGAGCAGCTGATCCAGTCCAACCCGGAGATCACCGCGGTCTACGCCGAGAACGACGAGATGGCCCTCGGCGCCGTGACGGCCCTGAAGGGTGCGGGCAAGAAGCCCGGCAAGGACATCAAGGTCGTGTCCATCGACGGCACGCGCAACGCCGTCCAGTCCATCGTGAACGGCGAGATCAACGCGGTCATCGAGTCCAACCCGCGCTTCGGCCCGCTGGCCTTCGCCACCGCGCAGAAGTTCTTCGGCGGCGACGCCATCCCGGCGAACCTCATCATCTCCGACCGCGCCTACGACGAGGCCAATGCGAAGACCTCGCTCGGCGGGGCGTTCTGACCGACCCGCTCCCGGGCCGCCACGGAAGACCCCCGTCCCGTGGCGGCCCTGCACCACTTCCCCTACGAACTCCGGAAGGCCAGGTCCATGGCACCCCCCGATGCGGCAGCGTCCGCGGAAGCCGACAGCCGGGCGCCGACCGCACCGGCGGTACTCGAGGCCCGCGGCGTCGGCAAGCGGTTCCCCGGTGTGGTCGCGCTCGACGACGTCTCCTTCACCCTGCGCGCGGGCGAGACCCATGCCCTCGTCGGCGAGAACGGCGCAGGCAAGTCCACCCTGATCAAGGTGCTCACCGGCGTGCACCGCCCGGACGGCGGCGAACTGCTGCTGCACGGCGAGCCGGTGGCCTTCAACCGCCCCTTCGAGGCGCAGCAGGCGGGCATCTCCACGATCTACCAGGAGGTCAACCTCGTTCCCCTGATGAGCGTGGCCCGCAACATCTTCCTGGGCCGCGAGCCCAAGAAGCGCCTCGGGCTGATCGACTTCGCGCGGATGCACCGCGAGGCGGCCGAGCTCCTCGCCGGGTTCGGCGTCCACGCCGACCCGCGGCGGCCGCTGCACACCCTGGGCCTGGGTACCCGGCAGATGGTGGCCCTGGCCCGTGCGGTGTCCGTCAAGGCGCAGGTGGTGGTCATGGACGAGCCCACCTCGTCCCTGGAGCCGCGCGAGGTGGAGACCCTCTTCCGGGTCATCGGCGAGCTGCGTCGGCAGAACATCGCGGTGGTCTACGTCAGCCACCGGATGGACGAGCTGTACCGGATCTGCGACCGGGTGACCGTGCTCCGCGACGGCCGGCACGTGCACACCGGCGAGCTGGCCGACCTCGACCGTATGCAGCTGGTGTCCATGATGCTCGGCCGGGAGATCACCGAGGTCCGCCGGCACGGCGTGACGAGCTTCGGCGACGAGGGTCACGACATCGCGCGCCGCACGGTCCTCAGCGCCACCGGACTGACCCGCAGGCACCAGCTGGACGGCGTCTCGCTGGAGCTGCACCCGGGCGAGGTGCTCGGACTCGGCGGCCTGCTGGGCTCCGGGCGCAGCGAGACCGCCAAGGCGCTGGCCGGCGCCCTGTCGCTGGACGCGGGGGACATCAGCGTCGACGGCAAGCCGCTGCGCCGCAAGACCTCCGCGAGCGCCATCCGCGCCGGCATCAGCCTGCTGCCCGAGGACCGCAAGGCAGAGGGCATCGTGCCGGGCCTTTCGGTACGGGAGAACATCGTGCTGGCCGCCATGCCGAGGCTGTCCAGGGCGGGCGTCGTCTCGCGCCGGCAGCAGGACCGCATCGTCGAGGTCTTCATGAAGCGGCTGAGGATCAAGGCCGCCAGCCCCGAGCAGAAGGTCGGCGAGCTCTCCGGCGGCAACCAGCAGAAGGTGCTGCTCGCACGTTGGCTGTGCCTGGAGCCGAAGGTGCTGCTGCTTGACGAGCCGACACGCGGCATCGACGTCGGCGCCAAGGCCGAGGTGCAGGCGCTGATCGACGAGCTGGCCCAGGAGGGCCTGGCCGTCCTGCTGATCTCCTCCGACATCGAGGAGCTCATTGAGGGCTCCGACCGAATCGTGGTGCTACGCGCCGGCGCCGCGGTCGGCGAGCTGACCGGCGACCGGGTCGGCGAGGACGAACTCCTCGCCGTACTCGCCGACCACTCACCCGCCGCTTCGGCCGGGGCGGACTTCGCCCCGGCCGGCGGCGCCAGCGCCAAGGAGGACACCCGATGACCGCCCAGGCCGCCACGGCGGCGACAGGCGGAGTCGCGCGACCGCGCGCCGCCGCCGCCTGGTTCCAGGAGTACGGCGTGTACGCGGCCGTGGCCGCGCTTGTGCTCTTCAACGCCGTCTTCACCGACCACTTCCTCACCACCGACAACCTTCGTACGCAGCTGGTCCAGGTCGCCCCGATCGTGATCGTCGCGCTGGGCATGGCCCTGGTGATAGGCACCGAGGGCGTGGACCTGTCCGTCGGATCGACAATGGCCCTGGCCGCCGCCCTGCTGCCGCTCTATCTCGGCTACGGACTGGTACCGGCGCTCTTCGTCGCGCTGCTGGCCGGAGCCGTGATGGGTGCGGTCAACGGCACGCTGGTGTCGGCCGTCGGGCTGCAGCCGATCGTTGCCACCCTGGCGCTGTTCGTCGGCGGCCGGGGGCTCGCCCTGGTACTGGCCGACGGGCAGCTGAAGCAGATCTCCAACCCCGACCTGCTGGCCCTGGGAACCGACAGCGTCCTCGGCATCCCGGTGATCGTCCTGATCGCCGCCGTGCTGGCGCTCGCCGTGGCCTTCCTCGTCGGCCGCACCACCTTCGGCCGGCAGATCGTCGCGATCGGCGGCAACCGCCCCGCGGCGGCGCTGGCCGGACTGCCCGTCAAACGCGTCCTGACCGGCGTGTACGTGCTGTGCGGCGTCCTCGCGGCGCTGGCCGGCATACTGGCCACCTCCCGGCTCACCGCGAGCGACCCCTCGTCGCTGGGAACCCTCATGGAACTGTCCGCGATCACTGCGGTGGTGGTGGGCGGGACTCCGCTGAGCGGCGGGTCCATCCGCGTCCTCGGCACCGTCGCCGGCGCGCTGCTCATGCAACTGCTGCGGGCCACCCTGGTCAAGCACAACCTGCCCGACTCGACCGCCCAGATCGCCCAGGCGGCCATCATCCTCGCCGCCGTCTACGTCGCACGGGAGCGCCGGTCCCGATGAACCTCACCTCCGCACAGGATGCCCCCGAGACCACCGCGACGCCCGGCGGCGCACCTCTCGACTCCGCCGCGCAGCCGGGCACCTGGGAGCGCCTCGCCTCGCTGGTCCAGCGCCAGGGTGTGCTGGCCGTCCTGCTGGTCGTCGTGCTGATCGCGTCGTTCCTCTACCCGTCCTTCGCCACGCTGGACAACGTCCGCGGCATGACCGTCCAGGCGTCGTTCCTGGCCGTCGTGGCGCTGGGCATGACCCTGGTGATCATCACCGGCGGTATCGACCTGTCCGTCGGATCGGTCTTCGCGCTCGGCGGCGTCCTCGCCGCCTGGGCCTCGCAGTGGGGCCTGCTGCCCGCGCTGCTGGTGCCGCTGGCGGTGTGCGGGGCGATCGGCATGCTCAACGGGCTCCTCATCGCCCGCGCGGGGATGGCGCCGTTCATCGTCACGCTCGCCTCGCTGCTGGCCGCCCGCGGGCTGCTGCTCGCGATCACCGACGAGGGCGCCACCACGTATCTGGTGCCCAAGGGTTCGGCGTTCGCCGAGCTCGGCCAGGGCAGCGTCTGGGGCTTCGGCTACCCCGTCCTCATCGCGCTGGTGCTCTTCGGAGCCGGCGGCCTGGTGCTGCAGCGCACCTCCTTCGGCCAGACGCTGTTCGCCGTGGGCGGCAGCGCCGACGCGGCCACCCTCATGGGCCTGCCCGTGGTCCGCGCCAAGGTCATGGTCTATCTGATCAGCGGGCTGCTGGCCGGACTTGCCGGCGCCGTCAGCGCGGCGCGGCTGTCCTCCGGTGTCACCATCATCGGCGTCGGCATGGAGCTCGATGCCATCTCGGCGGTCGTCATCGGCGGCACGCTGCTCATCGGCGGCGCGGGCTCGGTGAGCGGCACGCTGTGGGGCGTCCTGCTGCTCGCGGTCATCCAGAACCTGATCAACCAGATCGGCTCGCTCAACTCCTCCTACCAGTCGGTGGTCAGCGGTGGCTTCCTGATCGTGGTCGTGGTCGCGCAGCGGTACCTGGCACGCAGTCGCACATCCACCTGAGGAACGCCGAGCGCCGTACGGCCGCAGCACCGGCGGCGCTCGGCGCAGCTCTCCGGGTCCCGGGACCTTCCGGGACCGGTCCACTCCAGTGAAGGAGCGCCATGGGCGTCAGTGTGAAAGACGTCGCGCAGCGGGCAGGCGTGTCGGTCAAGACCGTGTCGAACGTCGTGAACAACTACCCCCACGTCTCGCCCCAGATGCGTGCCAAGGTGCAGAAGGCCATCGACGAGCTCGGCTACCGGCCGAACCTCACCGCACGCCATCTGCGCAAAGGCCGCACCGGCGTCATCGCCCTGGCCGTCCCCGAACTCGGCAACCCCTACTTCGCGGAGCTCGCCGGCGCGGTCGTCGACGCCGCCGCCCAGCACGACTACACGGTGCTGCTCGATCACACGGCCGGGCAGCGCGAGCAGGAGATCCTCGTCTGCCAGGGCTTCCGCTCCCATGTCATCGACGGCCTCATCCTCAGCCCCATCCATCTGGAGGCGGAGGACCTCCTCGCCCGGGAGGAGACGTCGCCGCTCGTACTCCTGGGCGAGCGCGAGTACGAGGCACCGTACGACCACATCGCCATCGACAACGTGGCCGCGGCCCGCACGGCCATGCGTCATCTGCTCGAACTCGGCCACCGGCGGATCGCGTTCATCGGCTCCCGCACCGGCCGCGAGCGCCAGCCCGCCCATCTGCGGCTGCGCGGCTGGCGGGAGGAGCTGACGGCGTCCGGGATCGAGCCGGACGAGTCGCTGGTGGTCGTCACCGACGGCTACGGGCGCGGCGACGGTGCCGCGGCGATGGCCGCGCTGCTGGACGGCGGCGAGCGGCCGGACGCCGTGTTCGCGTACAACGACCTGATCGCCATCGGTGCGATGCGCACGCTGACCGAGCGGGGCCTGCGCGTGCCCGAGGATGTCGCCGTCGTCGGCTTCGACGACATCGAGGAGAGCCGCTACGGCAGTGTCACCCTCACGACGGTCTCCCCCGACAAGGAGGCGATCGCCCGGCTAGCCGTCGACAGCCTCGTCGAACGGATCTCCGGGATCCCTGCCGAACCCCGCAGGGCGCGGCCCGGATACCGGCTCGCCGTCCGCGAGTCCACCGTCTCCGGCTGACGGACGCCCCGCGCCCGGCTGCTCTGCGCTCCCCACCCCGTACGACGAAGGAACCATGACTCACCGACCCGCCCTGCAGCGGGGCCCGTTCGGCACAGCTCCCTCAGGCGAGGACGTCGACCTGTGGCACCTGGCCTCCGACGCCGGCGTGACCGCCGAGGTCCTTACCTACGGCGGCATCCTGCACGCCCTCACCGTGCCCGACCTGGCCGGCGAGGCCGGCTCCGTCGTCCTGTCGCTGGGCTCCGTCGACCAGTACGCCGAGAAGAGCCCGTACTTCGGCGCGATCGTCGGCCGCTACGCCAACCGCATCGCCCGCGGCCGCTTCGTCCTGGACGGCGCAGAACACCGCGTTCCCGCCAACGACCGCGGCCACGCACTGCACGGCGGTCCCGAGGGCTTCGACAAGCGGATGTGGCAGGCCGAGCCGCTGCCCGACGAGGGCCCGGCCACGCTGCGGCTGTCGCTGCGCAGCCCCGACGGCGACATGGGCTTCCCCGGCGCCCTGGACGTGACGACCGTCTACTCCCTGGACGGCGCGGGCACGCTCGCCGTCGACTACACGGCCACCACCGACCGTCCCACCGTCGTCAACCTCAGCCAACACGCCTACTTCAACCTCGCGGGGCGCGGCGACGTCCTGGACCACACGCTGCAGGTCGACGCCGACGCGTACCTGCCGATCAGCGCCGAGGGCATCCCGCTCGGGCCGGCCGCCCCCGTCGCCGGGACGGCCTTCGACCTGACGTCCGGGCGCAGGCTCGGCGACGTGCTCGACCAGCCCCACCCACAGCTGGCAGCCGCCGGCGGGGGCTACGACCACTGCTGGCTCCTGCGCGGCGACGCCCCCCGCGGCGAACTACGGCGCGCCGCCCGCCTCACGGCGCCCAGCGCGAGGCGGGTGATGGAGGTGTGGACCACCGAACCCGGGCTGCAGGTCTACACGGGCAACCAGCTCGACGGGTCCCTCACCGGCCACGACGGCGACCCCCATCCGCTCCACGGCGCGGTTTGCCTGGAGACCCAGCACCTGCCCGACTCGCCCAACCGACCGGACTACCCCACCACTGTGCTGCGCCCGGGCCAAGTCCTGTGCAGCCGCACCGAGTTCCGCTTCCCGCACCTGGCCGCGGCTCGCGCGAACCGAGCGCCGGCCGTCACCGAGAGGATTCAGAAGAAGTGCTGCACAGGATGAACAAGAAGAGAAGGACCCGCGCCCGCGGCCCGGGACGCCGCCGGCTGCCGACGCTGCTCGTCGCAGCCGGCCTGCTGGCGGCAAACCTCGCGGGGGCGACGGTTGCGACGGGGACTCCGGCCGCACAGACACCCGCGGCGGCGGTACCGGCCATCGGGCCCGGCACCCACATCCTCGACCACGGTTCGTATCTCGCCGGATTCAACGACAAGCAGTGGTACGAGGCGAACGTCCCGTTCGTCGACCTGCCCGACAAGTCGATCCAGGACGTGTACTACTACCGGTGGCGGGTGTGGAAGGAGCACCTGCGCTACACCGACCCGGCCAACGGCTGGATCCTCACCGAGTTCCTCGACTGCTGCGGTTACGCGGCGCCGTACCAGGCCATCAACGCCGCGGCGGCCCACCACATCAGCGAGGGCCGCTGGGTACGCGACGAGTCCTACCTGGACGACTACACCCGCTTCTGGCTCACCGGCCCCGGTGGCGGCCCCAAGCCGGCCGTGGACTCGGTGAACAAGGACACCACCGACTGGGCGCACGAGTACAGCTTCTGGCTGGCGAGCGCGGCCTACGGCCGGGCCCAGGTCACCGGCGACTTCTCGGAGCTCGTCGACCTGCTGCCGGAGCTGGAGCGGCAGTACCGCGGCTGGGACAAGCAGTTCGACGCCGGGCTCGGGCTCTACTGGTCGGTCCCGGTGTGGGACGCGATGGAGCTCTCTGCCTCGTCGTACGCGTCCGACGACCCTTACCACGGCGGCGCCGGCTTCCGGCCGACGCTCAACTCGTACCAGTACGGCGACGCTACGGCGATCAGCAAACTCGCCGAGCTGGCCGGGGACGAGGAGACCGCACGGGAGTACGCCGGCAAGGCCGCGGCGCTCAAGAAGGCCATGCACACGTGGTTGTGGGACCCAAGCCGGCAGTTCTTCATGACCATGCCGCGCGACAAGAACCCCGACCACAAGCTGTTCGACTCGCGCGAGCAGATCGGCTACCTCCCCTGGCAGTTCGGCGCCGCCGATCCTGCGGACGCCCCGGCCTGGGGGCAGCTGCTCGACCCGCAGGGCTTCGCCGCGCCGTACGGTCCGACGACCACAGAGCGCCGCAGCCCCTGGTTCATGCACGACGCCGCCAACTGCTGCCGCTGGGACGGCCCCAGCTGGCCGTTCTCCACCGCGCAGACGCTGACGGGGCTGGCCAACCACGTCGCCGATCACCCGGCGCAGCAGGTCGTCGGCAAGGAGGACTACGCCGCCGCGCTGGCGACATACGCCAGGACGCAGTTCAAGAACGGCCGGCCCTACGTCGCGGAGGCGCACGCCCCGGACGAGGACCGGTGGATCTACGACGGCCGCAACCACAGCGAGGACTACAACCACTCGACCTTCAACGACCTAGTGCTCTCCGGCCTGTTGGGGCTGCACCCGCAAGAAGGCGCGCGCCTGCGCGTCCAGCCATTGGTCCCGGACGGCTGGGACCACTACGCGGTGGAGAACGTGCCGTACCACGGCCACAACGTCACCGTCCTGTGGGACCGCGACGGCTCGCACTACGGCAAGGGCGCGGGCATGCGGATCTACGTCGACGGAACGCTGGTGCGCTCGTCGCCGACCCTCGACGACGTGACGGTCCCGGTCGGCCCGGCCGGCTCCCCGACGGGCGCCCCGCACCTGGTGAACGACGCGGCGAACCCGCTGCGTCAGGGCTATCCGCGGCCGATCGCCTCGAACACCTGGCACTCCGACAACGCGTGGAACGCCCTGGACGGCAAGGTCTGGTTCAACGAGGTGCCGGAGAACACCCGTTGGACGAACTACTCCTCGCCGAACGCCCAGGACTACTACGGTGTCGACTTCGGCACCCCGACACCGGTGAGCGACGTCCGCTGGTACGGCTACGACGACGGGGGCGGGGTTCGCCCCGCGGCGGACTACCGGCTGCAGTACTGGACGGGCACGGCGTGGGACGACATCCCGGACCAGACGCGGAACCGCGCCGAGCCGGCCGGCAACGGCCTCAACCGCGTCACCTTCCCGGCGGTCACGACGGACCGCATCCGCCTGTTGTTCACCAACCCCGCCGGCGCGTACGTCGGCGTCAGCGAGCTGGAGTCCTGGTCGCCGTCGAGTCACGCCGCGTCGGTGGCGATCGGCCCGAAGGACGATGGCGGCGCGGTGTCCGTCAACGGTCCGACGGTCGTGCCGGTGACGGTGCGCAGCGCGACCGGTGAGCGCCTGGGCGACCCGTCGGTGTCACTGTCTCTTCCGGAGGGCTGGACGGCTGCGCCCGCCGACCAGAAACCCGTCGCTGCGATCCCGCCGGGCGGCTCCGCGGTCTGGCGCTTCACACTGACGCCGCCGAGCGGTGCGTCGGGCTTCGACACGTCGATGACCGCCACCGCGTCGTACACGACGAAAGAGGGCGGCGCGGCCGCCACGCACACCCGCCGGCGGCTCACCGCCGCCCTCGACCCGGCCACGTACACCGACGCGCAGGTCGTGGACGACTTCTCGACGGACACGAGCGCCGACTACACGGCCCGGCGCCCGTTCCCGGACGAGGCGGTGCCGGCCCTGTCGGTGGCCAACGGCACCCTTCGGGCCACCGCTGACCAGCGCTTCTTCGCCCTGCTGGACCGCGGGGTCGGCCCGTCGTCGGCCGACTCGCTGGCCATCGTCGACCCGGCGGACTTCATTGGCACCGCCCAGAACGAGGACAGCCTGTTCGTGGGCCTCGCCCGCGACGACACCACGTACATCGGCGCCTGGTACAACAACCGCGGCCACTCCAGCGGCATCGACGTCCGGGTGGACGGCCGCATGAACCCGTCCGGCACGGGCGCGTGCTGCTCCACGGTGACGCTGGCGCGCGGCGACCGGCTGGCGCTCCAGATGCACGGCACGACGGTGTCCACGTGGCACGAGCACGACGGCGTCTGGCAGCGCCTCCTGACGACGGACGTCGGCCCAGCGATCAACCTCGCCGACCCAGCGGTGCGCGCGTCGTACCACTTCATGTTCGGCGTCCGCGGCGACGCGGGCACGATCGCGGTGGACAAGTTCGAGGCGCGGAGCGCCGGATAGCGCCACAGTTTCGCCGACCGCCGAAGGCCCCCGGTCCCATCCCGAGGACGGTGTTGGTTGATTCGGGGCCTGGCGTGACGTCGGTCTCCAGGACCTGCTTGTGGTCTTGGAGACCGACGCTGTCGTATGGGGCGGGTGTTGAGTCTCCCTCCGAGGCTGCTATATCGCGTCAAGTTGATTGGCGTGATCCGTGAGGCTGGCTGCCCGGGTTCGATTCGGGGGTTCGAGGATCTTGAAGATTTGTCGGCAGATGGCACGCTTGAGGCAGCGCTGTGCGTCTCGTGAGGTCTTGCCCTCAGCCATTCTGCGGCGACGTAGACCTTCGTGGACGGGTCCAGTCGCATCCTGATCAAAGTGACGGTGTGCAGAGCACGGTTGAGTTGCCGGTCACCGCTGCGGTTGATGCGATGGCGGTTCGTCAGTCCCGAGGACGCTGGGCCAGGCCGACGCCGACGTCCGGCAGACATCTCGGGGCACGGCAGACTCTGACGAGCCGCCAATTACCGTTTCGGGTCATGCCGGGACGCCGACATCAGCCTGGCAGCAACCCACCCCCGGGCCGCAGGTCGACTATCACAATTACCGTTTTGGTGGCCCCGCAATGGGGCGCCCGGCCTCCGGAGTTGGCATGACTTTCTCCCCCTGTCGATCACATCTTGGGGGGTGGTGTCACCGGCTCCGGAGGCATCGACAGACCAGGGCTGATGCGTTCTCAGTGAGTCATCTTGAGGAGTGCGGTGGCGTGATCCGGGCGTGACCGGTAGTGGTCGGCTGCGGCGGTGATGTTGTTCCAGTCGGCCTGGCGCATCAGGCCAATGGCAAGGTTGCGTAGCGTGGCCATGAGGCGGGGTGCGGTGCCGGTGCGGATCCGGGAGGCGTCTTCGCCGTAGGTCAGGTCGCGCACGTGGTGCAGGGCTTCCACCGACCAGTGGTCCTCGACGAGTTCGCCCAGACGGGCGGGGCCTGCTTGCTCAGGGCTGAGGCTGGTGATGGCGTAGACGGTCTTCGTCTGGGCCTTGCGGGTCGGGAAACGCAGGCCGGGCGCGACGGTGCACACCTTGAGCCGGCGGATCTCGCGTCGGCCGTGGCCGGTTGTGGTGGTGCGGCCAAGCACTGGATCTCGCTCCAGGGCAGGCGTTTGATCTGCTTGCGCA
Organism: Streptomyces sp. NPDC002619; assembly: GCF_042889305.1. Taxonomy (NCBI): domain Bacteria; kingdom Bacillati; phylum Actinomycetota; class Actinomycetes; order Kitasatosporales; family Streptomycetaceae; genus Streptomyces; species Streptomyces sp. NPDC002619. The sequence continues at coordinate 15,692 of NZ_JBIAQV010000049.1, forward strand.
GCTTCTTTTGGTTGCCCTTGACCACCAGCAGGTAGCGGCCGCCTGCGGCGATGATGTGGTGGGCGTGCTCGCGCTGGGTGTGCATGGCGTCGGCGGTCACGACGACGCCGCGCAGGTCCAGGTGCTCCAGCAGCGGGGCGAAGGCGGGGATCTCGTTGCTCTTGGCCGCGACCTGACGCTGGGCGATGACGGTCTGGCTGCCGTGGAGGGTCGCGGCCAGCAGGTGCACGGCATGGCCGTCGGTGCGCGATCCGCGAACTGTCTTGCCGTCCACGGCCAGCCCGGTCAGGCGGTCGGGTTCGTCGACCGGGTCGGTGGCGCGGCGGGCCAGCCAGGCGCCCACCGCATCGTCGACCGTGTCCCCGTCCAGCCGCGCCAGTAGACGTCCCAGGGTGGAGGCGTTCGGGGGGCCCGAGCCAGCCCCAGCTGGTCGTGCACCTCGGCCGTCGCGTCCGCCGCGAAACGGGCGATCTGAGCCAGCGACTTCGCGCCGCCGAGCACCGCGACCAGGCACAGCCCCAGGAGCGAACCGAGCCGGTAGCGGCGTCCGCGTATCCGGCGCGGATCCGGGAGGCGGTCGAACACCTCGGCCAGCGTGGCCAGTTCATAGGAGTTCACAGGCAGGCAGGGCACAGTGGCGTCCTCGCCGTGGCGCGCGAGGACGCTGATCAGAGAAGATGGCACGCGGACGCAGCTCCAGGTCGGTCTTCATTCTCAGCAACCTTGATCATCTGACGTCGCATCCATCGTTTCCGCGCGGGGATGCCGCCCGCGGGCCGACGAGGCTTGCCTGCCATGTGACCTTGAGTTGCTCAGTGGACGACAACGCCTGGGATGAGGGCGGCGAGGATGGAGGACCTCGACGGCACGTCGAAGGCTGCACTGGACTCCCTCACGAGCCGTCCCACAGCCCCAGCCGTCGCAGGCGGCGCTGTCGGCGCCTCTCGTACAGTGCCGTGAGGCCGAAGATGCCGCCCAGCAGGAAGCCTCCGACCGGCCCGATGGCATAATCCGACGACTGGACCCCCGGGAGCAACAGGAAGTACGCAGCCCAAATCGTTCCTGTCAGGCATGTCACAAGGACCGGATACCGGGCCGCGAACTTCTGTGTACGTGTTGGTGGGCGCTCGCCGCCAAGGAAACGGTCCACGGCCCGAAACGCGCGCATCAGTCGGCGCCCTGTCTCTGGCATGACCGAGAGCGTATCGCGTGCCCGATCAGTCCTCGACTGGCGCGATACCCGTCGAGCACGAGGCACCCAGTTGATCCCGAACAGGTCACCAAGCTTGCCCCCGGTCCCACGGAACCCGGCCCGCCCCTTCATCTCGCCACCTTTGAGGGAGCCGACCAGCCGGGACAGGGAGACCTTCGGCGGGTAGTGCACCAGGAGATGCACGTGGTCGGTCTCGCCGTTGAACTCGACCAGCTCCGTTTCGAAGTCGGCGCAGACGGCGCGCATGACTTCCTCGCAACGTCGAAGGATCTCGTCCGTGAACGGGCCGCGCCGGTACTTGGGTGTGAAGACCAAGTGTGCGTGGAGGGTGTGGACGACCGTACGGCCCCTGCGGATATGGGGGTTTGGCTCCCAGCGTGGTGACATAGAGCAATGATATGATCACGGTCGTGAAGATCGTCGTGCAAGTGAAGCTGATACCGGAGGCCGACCAGGCCACCGCGCTTCTCGCGACCCTGCACACGGCCAACGGGGCCGCGAACTGGGTGTCGGCAGTCGCGTGCGAACGCGGTGTTCCGCGTGAATACGAGCTGCGCAGGCACACCTACGCCGAACTTCGGGCGCGGGGACTGGGAGCGCAGGCCGCCCAGCACATCATCAAGAAGACCCGCGACGCCTACACCACGCTCAAGGCCAACATCCGCGCCGGGAACCTCGGTAAGCCTGGATCGAAGCGTCGCGTCAAGGCCGAGACGAAGCCCATCACCTTCCGGCGCGAGGCCGCGCAACCATACGACGACCGGTGCTTGAGCTGGCAGTACGACGCGCAGACCGTTTCGATCTGGACGACCGCCGGGCGTGTCAAGAACGTCCGCTTCGCCTGTTCCCCGGATGGCCTCAAGATGCTCCGGGAGCACCGGCAGGGCGAGTCTGATCTGATCGAGCGTGACGGCGTGTTCTACCTGATCGCGACCTGCGACGTTCCTGAGGCCGAGCAGTACGAGCCCGACCACTTCATCGGCGTAGACCTTGGAATCGTCAACGTCGCCACCACGTCCACCGGCTACCAGGCCGCCGGGCGTGGCCTGAACCGGCACCGCAAGCGGCAACTCGACCTGCGCCGCAAGCTGCAGGCCAAGGGCACCAAGTCCGCGAAGCGGCTGTTGAAGAAGCGCAACCGGCGCGAGCAGCGGCACGCCGCCAACACCAACCACATCATCGCCAAGACGATCGTGACCGAGGCTGAACGCACCTCGGCCGGACTCTCCCTGGAAGAACTCAAGGGAATCCGGCAGAGGGTACGGCTCCGCAAGCCCCAACGGGTCGCGCTCCACTCCTGGGCCTTCGCCCAGCTCGCAGACTTCATCGTCTTCAAGGCTCGCAGGGCCGGTGTGCCCGTGGTCTTCGTCGATCCCGCCTACACCTCGCAGCAGTGCTGCGAGTGCGGCCACATCGACAAGAAGAACAGGGCAAGCCAGGCCCGCTTCACCTGCCGGAACTGCGGGGTCGTTGCCCACGCAGACCGGAACGCTTCCCACAACATCGCCCGCAAGGGCGAGGCTGTGTGGACCGCGGGGCGTGAGTCACGCGTCCCTGCCACCCCATAGGGGTGTCTGGACGGAGGAGCCCACCCAGCAGCCAGTTGGGCGCTACCTCCAAGCCCGGTCCTTTAAAGCCGGGTCAAGTTGACGGTCGCGTCCAAAGCCTTGGCCAGCTTGGCCAGGAGCGGCAGCGTAGGGACGGTGTCGGAGCCTTCGATCCGGGAGATCTTCGCCTGGGTGAGGCCCGCGCGGTCGGCCAGTTCGGTCTGGGTGAGCCCGAGCTCGGTACGCCGGTCATACACGGCTTTCGCCAGGGCCAGGGACAGCCGGATCTCGCGACGGGCCTCGGCCACGTCTTCCGGCTCGGTGAAGCCTTCGGCGAGCTTCCGCTCGCGCAGGGTCTTCCAGCGGCTGTGGCTCATTGCTCCACCTCTCCTTCCTCGATGGTGCGGATGAATTCCTCGTGGGCCGGGCCGTGTTCGGCCTCGCAGACCTTTTGTGCGAGTTTGGCGCGCCTGACCTCGGCATCCTCCCGCATTCTTGTCTTGCGGAAGACGGTCAGCAGGACCGCGGTGCGGTTCGGGGTGAGCCAGTACGTGATGCGTATGGCAGCACCGTCGAGGGTCGGGCGCAGCTCCCGGACTCCGTCGCCGAGGTAGCGGGCGTAGGGCTCGCCGAGCGCGGCGGCGTGTTCCGCGAGCAGCCCGAACGTATTCGTCGATTTTGAGGAAGTGCTTGGCCGGCAGGGCCTCCAGCCAGTCCCGCACCTCGGGTTCGAGCTGGATGGTGAAGAGCGCATCCACACCGTAGCTCGCGGTACGGCCGCGGCTGACCTGGCCGGAGCGCGCCGTGCTCGCGCCGCGCCGCCGCCCGGCGACCTCCTCGGGGCTGTGGGTGCGCAGCAGTTCGTTCAGCGAGCACTCCAGCTGTGCACGGCGCGTGGACCGGTCACGGGCCAGCGCCTGTGCGACCGCCTGTTGCAAGTACTCCTCCGGTGTCTTCCCCTCGGCTGCTGCGCGCCTCCGGATCCGCTCGTAGACCTCCTCGCTCATTGGAATGAAGTTCAGCGGGGGAACTTCAGGTCTGAGTGCGGCAAGTCTGTTCTTCACGGAGCCTCAAGAGGTTGGGTTGATCAGCTCATCCGTCGCTGCCGTTGCCGCCCGCGCCGTAGGTAGAATCTCGTTCCGTTATAGAGGTGGCCAGGGGCAGGGGTCTCTTGAACCGGCGCAACGGTCGCTGCGGGTGCGGGTGGCCGTTTCGGAACGATCTGCCGGGACCCGGCAGCCCCGGGTGCCGGGCGGGTGTGCCTTGTCCGCGGTCGCCGGTTCTCTCTCGTGTGAAGGCCCGCCATGTCTCCGGTCTCCCGCAGTCGCAAGCCCAAGAAGAACCGCCAGAGCAGTGGCGGGAAGCGTTCGGGTAATCCCGCATCGGCCAAGAACATCCCGGCACTGGGTGAGCGGTCCGGCCTCAGCTCGGGCAATCCGTTCGCACGCCCGTCCGGCCTGTCGTTCCTGCAGCAGCTCGCGCAGGGACAGCCGGCGAGGCGCGACTGGTTCGGGCCTTCTTTCTCGGTGCTCCTCGACGAGGCCGAGGTACTGCTTGGCGCCGAAGGCCCGCGCCGGCTGGAGGACATGACGGCCGGCCTGCTGGGGGCGCGCGTGCACCAGGCCGTCCAGGAGGGGCGGCCTCTCGCGCTCGGTGACTGGATAGGCGGGCTGATCGACGCTGCGGAGGAGCGGGCCCGGGAGCGCTTGGTTTCTGGAGTGCCCGGTGGTCAGGCCGCCCTGCTCCTGCTGTACGGGCTGTCGTCGGTGGGCTCGCCGGCGATCGCGCACGCGGCGCTGGAGGCGGTGTCCCGGCTGCGTCCGGTGGTGCGTGGTTCGCAGGTGTTGTCGGCTCTGCCGCAGTGGCGGGATGCGGTGGCGAAGCTGCGGATGACCGGGGACATCTGGGCGCTGCGTGATGTGTACGGCTCGCGTCTGGGCGTCATCGCGGCCACGGTCTATCCGGGCGGTATGGACCCGGCGGTCTACCTTTTCGACATCGACGCCTGCGGCTTCGTCGTCCTGGCCGGTGGCGGCACGTACGACGATGTGGAGCAGGCCGCTGAGGCCTGGCGTGCCGCGGTCGGCGCGGCGGCTGCTGGCGCCGGGGCCAAGCCGCTCGCCGAGGCTGGGACGGAGGCGCTGCGTTGTCTGACCGAGGTGGACCTGACCGAGATCAGTATTTTCGGGACGGAGCCGCGGGCGGTGTGGGACGAGTGGTTCCGGGCACTGCGGCGTATCCACGATGTCTCCGCCGCCCTGGAGCGGCGGGGAAGTTCGCTGCCTGCCGCCATCGACCTCTACCACGACGTCGATGTCACCCCGACGCTGGAGGCGTTCACCGCATGGCTGCAGCAGAGGCGGAGCGAGACGATCGATGAGGAGATCGTGGAAGCACTGGTCGCCGAGTGGCTGGCCGGTGTCCTGCCGGACACTGCGGACTCGGTCTCACCGCACCGGATCGTCCACAATCTCACGCTGATCAACGATTGGGATTCCAGCCACCCGGTCACGATCGGGGTCAAGCGGCTGCTGCCGGACTGGGTGCGCTTCCTCGCATGGCGGTCGGGTATTCCCCAGGCCGCGGCCGACGCGGCTCTGGCGACCCTGGCCGAGGTGTCCGCAGGCGGGCACCGGGCTGCAGAGCACTGCCCCGGGGTGCACTGAGACCCCGAGGGTCGTCCGGTGGCCCGGACGGCCGGAGGCGGGTGCTGCGGTGCCCATCGCGTCGCGGGCCCGGGGCACGATTGGTCGGCGCAGGGTCTCGGCAGCCGCCGCCAGGGGCCGTGTCTCCTCACGAAACCTGGTCAGAAGGGAGGGTCGCTGGAGGGGAGTCCGGCGTCGGTGTCCTGGGCGGGAGGGGCTGTCGCAGGGCGCGTGCAGCTCGCGGTGGCCCAGGGGTCGTCGGGTGCCGTCTCGCGGGGCGGGGTGGCGCGCGTGGTGCGGGCGATGGTGACCGTGGCGAACGCCATCGAGGCGCCGACATCGTCGACGTCCATCACCTGCACGTCACCGCCAAGCAGCGGACGGCCCGTCACCTCGAATTGTCTCTTGGTGATTTCGCCTGAAACAAGAAGCGGACCTCGCGCATCTGAGTTGGTTCAGGGCGCTGCCCGGAGCATCCACCGGTGCGAAGTATGAGGGGGCAGTCCGATCCGTCGCTGTCGGGGTTGCAGGCCGTCACCGCCCTGTCGACGTGCGGTGGAGTACCTCGCGGCACGTGCCACGGGAGCATAGATCACGACAACTCCAGCAGCGGGACTGGCACCATGGGGCGGTGCCTGCTTCCTTCGAACTTCCCACCATCGCACAACCAGCCCTGGAAACGCTGCTGCGTGGTCTGGCTGGCAACCCGTCGGCGCCTGCGGAGGTCCTGATTCGTCTGACGGCGGCAAACATCGATCGGTCCGGGCTGGCCGGGCGCCGCGACCTCCCTGCGGAGGCTGCGACGGTGCTTGCCACCGACCCTGATGTGACCGTGCGGTCGGATCTCGCCTCGAATCCGAACCTCCCACCTGCGGTTCAGGTCGTCCTTGCCGGCGACGCCGACCCGCGGGTGCGGGGCCGGCTGGCTGAAGGAGCGGAGTACTTCACCACAGTCGGCGTGCACGGGCGCCGAATCCCAGACCCGCTGCCGCGCGAGGTCTACGAACTACTGGCCCGCGACCCAGAGCCGAAAGTCCGCCGCGCGCTGGCCTTCAACCGTCACCTGCCAGACGATGTGCGGGACGTGATGCTCAATGACGCGGACCCGCGAACGGCCGCCATTGCTGCTGCCGAATGGCCCTTGGCCCCGACCGACCGGATCGGAGAACTCCTGTCGCGGGTGACCGGCGCCTTCGGCCGGCAGATGCTCCTGCTCCGCCTGAACGGTCCGCTTCCCACAGAGGCAGCACACGCCATGCTTACCGACATCGACTCCACTGCAGGCGATGCGTCCAGCATGGGTCTGCTGCGGCAGATCGCCGAAGTCGCCGACCTGGACGCCGCTCTGGCCGACCGATTCATGGCCAGTCCGGACTTGCGCGCGGCGGTGGCGGCCAACCCGACGCTGTCAGCCGAGCATGTCGCGGACTTGGCGCACGATCCAGACAACCAAGTTCGCGCGGCTGTTGTCGCACGGTGCGGCCTCGATCCGGCGTTGCGGGAGTCGATACCGGTCGACTACGACGACCGGAGCAGCGGCATCGTCGGCTGGCTGCTGACTGAGGACCTGTCCGAACAAGATCAACTCGTGTTCGCCCGAAGCCGCCACCAGATCTTCCGCAAGACCCTGGCCATGCGGCCCGATCTACCTGAGGAGATTGTCGAGATCCTCGCCGCCGACGAAAGCTTCGCGGTTCGACTATTCGTGTGCGAGCGGCAGCCGAATGCCCCCGGCTGGCTGCTGACTCAGATCGTCGAACAGTGGACCAGCTACAGCCGATGGGACATGCTCGCCCACAAGAACTTCCCCGCCGATGCCGCCACTCGCCTGGCCTGTTCCGATGAACCCCACGACCGTGCGGTCGCCGCAGCACATCCCGGTTTGCTGGCCGACACGCTCGAGGCTTTGCTGACCGACGACGATGACACTGTCCGCCGTCGAGCCGCGACCAACCCCGCTATTCCAGCCGACCGGCTGATCGAACTACTCGGGTCCGCCGACTCCGTCGTTGCCGCAGGAACTGCCGCGAACCGGATGCTTCCCGTGGTCACGATGCGCCAGATGGTCGATCAAGCAGGGCTGTGAGGACACGGCGCGATCACCGGCCTGGTCGAGATGCTCGGTGACGAGGTTCTTCACGTCCGCTTCGAAGCGCACGTCGGCCCGGACGAACGTGGCTCGCCCGCCGAGTGCTTCCAGCTCCTTGGCGAGTTGCTCGCCGGGGGTCTGGTGACGCCCGGAGACGACGAGATCGGCGCCCTGGCGCGCGTATGCGACCGCGGTGGCGTGACCGATGCCGGTCAGCGCACCGGTGATCACGACAGTGGGGACAGGCATGGTGGAGTCTTTCCTCCGGTCTGCAGGGATGGGGGAGTCGTGAGTTGTGCAGTGATCACATTCCAGAGCGCCCGCCCTGCGGTTCGGCTGTGTGGCATGGTGTGTCCCGCCAGAACCGTTCGATTGCCTGGAACATCTCCTCGGGGCACTCCTCAGGCAGGTGGTGGCCGATGCCGGCGAACACCTGGTTGTGCACGTGGTTGCTGAAGCGGCGCATCGTGTGGAAGAGGTTGTCGGCATCGGCGTATTCGCCGCCCAGCGTGAGGATGGGCATCGGGAGCGGGCGTGTGGTCCGCTCGGCGCTGGCTTTCCGGCCGGCCGGGCTTAGGACGTGCCGGTAGTACTGGAGTCCGGCGCGGACGGCGCCCGGCTTGCTGAAGACCCGCAGGTATTCGTCGAAGGCCTCGGAGTCGATGGTCCACGTTCTGGCAAGTTTGGCCGGGCCGAAGAACCACGAGAGGAATTCCCGCTCCCGGCCGTGGATCAGTGCCTCCGGTAGCCCCTCGACTCGGTTGAAGTAGAAGTGCCATTGGCGGTGGACCATGCTGATGTCCGGGTAGCCAGCCGGAGGATCGGGAGAGACGCCCGGTATGTAGGCGTCCGAGAGAACGAGGCGGCGGACGTCGCGCGGGTACTCCGCGGCCAGCGCGTGTGCGATCCAGCTGCCGGTGTCGTGGCTGACGATGTCGACGCCGTCGTCGCCTGCGAGGGAGAGCTGCTCGATGAACGCGTGGAGGTCGGCGGCGGCCGTTGCGAGGTCGTAGCCGGCCGATGGCATGTCGCTGTCGCCGAATCCCCGCGGATCGATGGCGTAGACCCGGCGGCCGGCCGCGACGAACATGGGGATCATGTATCGCCATGCGTACCAGCTCTGCGGCCAGCCCGGCATGAGGACGACCGGTTCGCCCTCGCCGGCGACGACGTAGTGGAGGCGCACATCCTGCGCCACGGGTACCAGGCCGTGCTCCAGCTCTTCGCGGATGTCGGCGAATGCCCTGGGCGGAGCGTACGGCGGTGTGGGCTCAGGCATGTTATGCATCCTTTTCCGACAGGGCGTGAACCGTTGTACGCGTTATGCGCTGGTGGACGGCATGGTTGTATGCAGTGATCGGCTCGACCAGCTCCCGGTACGGCTCGTCCAGGTGGTTCTTGAGCCCCCATCCGCGCACCGGGTTTTCGACGTAGCCGCACCAGTGCCAGCCGGTCAGCCATGGCTCGTGGATGACGGCGTCGAAGGCATTGATGTAGTTGTCCGCGCGTTCCGTCTGATCGGCGAGCCCGTCCCAGCGTCTGGCGTGCAGTTGTGTGGGGGCGCTGTTTCCGACGTCGGCGAGGATGACGGGTTTGCCGGTCGCCTCGGCCCAGCCCGCGAGGTCGTCGCGCATGCGTTGCAGGGCTTCGTCGGTGCTCCCCGGGAAGTACTGGATGGACAGGACATCGATGTGGGGGGTGGCCGCCTGCAGGACGACCTCGGGGATGCCCTTGTTGCCGTTGTAGCGGTCACCGAGGATCAGGTGGTCCGGGTCGGCGTTGCGGACGCTGGCGGTGGTGACCTCGTAGTACTTGCGGGCGATGTCAAAGAGTCTGCGTTCGTACGCGGCAGGCGCGAGGCCTTCCAGGCCCGGGAAGTTGCGTCCGGAGGCGTGCGGGAGCCAGGACGGGATGTCGATGAAGAAGTAGCCGATGAGCCGGTCGTCGTCACGGTGCTCGGCGCAGATGCGTCGGGCCAGGTGATCGCAGTAGTCCTGGAAGTCGGTGGAGAAGACGTCGGGGAAGCCCGGGTTGCCGTTCCAGTTCTCGATCTCGGCGAAGCGGAGGGTCTGGACGTACGGCAGGCGGGCGTTCCTGAGCTCGTGGGCGGACCATCCCTGCGAGTGCCTCAGGTCGATGCGGTTCATCCAGTCCGCGTCGATCTCGTAGTCGCCGGCCACCCACTGCTGGGTCCAGCCGAGCGTGTTGAAGCCGTAGGCGGTCAGGTCCCGTAGGGGCCCTTCCTGGATCCAGGTGGACCGTGACCCGTACCGCTCGTTCCAGACGTGGTGGTTGTGCGGGTACTTGAGATCGGTCTCCTCGGCGTGGTTCAGACCGAGGGAGAAGAAGCCGTGGCCGTCTGGTGTGATGAGCCATTGCCGTCCGTCGACCTGCTCGGTCCTGAAGAAGCCGGTAGCGGTGGAGGTGACCGCGGTCGTTCCTCCGTAGATGTTTGCGGGGGAGGCGCTGTAGAGGCTCATTACTCTGCCTTTTCCCTGTTGAAGGCGACGGCGGCGACGATGATGGCGCCCTTGACGATGAGCTGGATGGAAGGCGCGACTCCCGCGAGGACGAGGCCGTTGTTGAGGATCCCGATGATCAGGCTCCCCAGGACCACGCCGAAGATGGTTCCGCGGCCTCCGAAGAGACTCGTCCCGCCGAGGATGACGGCTGCGATGACGTCCAGTTCCAGGCCCTGCGCCACGTCGGGCCGGGCCGCGTGGCCGCGTGCCGCGAGGATCAGTCCGGCCAGACCCGCGAGAGCGCCGGTGAAGGCGAACGCGATGAGTGTGACGCGCTTGGTGTTGATGCCGGAGTAGCGGGCGGCCCGGGCGTTGCCGCCGGTGGCGATCAGTTTGCGTCCGAAGGTGCTGAGGTGGAGCACGACCCCGCCGGCCAGGACGACGAGCAGGGTCCACAGGATCGGAGTGGAGACGGACGCCAGGGCGCCGTCGTTGTAGATGTTCCAGAAGTCGACGTTGGTGACGAGGACGGGCGAGGTGTCGCTCAGGAGGAGCGCGACACCTCGTGCCGCTCCCATCATGCCGAGCGTCACCAGGAACGAGGGGATCCGCAGTACGGCGACCAGTACCCCGTTCACCACCCCGACGAGGAGGCCACACAGGAGCCCGGCCAGCGTGCCGAGCCACCAGACGCCTGCCACATCACGCATCACGATCGCGGCCACGACCCCCGACAGCGCGAGGTTCGACGCGACCGAGAGGTCGATCTGGGCGGTGATGATGACGAGCGCCATACCGACCGCGACGATCGTGACCAGCGCCGTCTGGCGGGCGATGTTGGCGAAGTTCCCGGCGGAGAAGAAGACCGGCGACGCGACCGAGAAGCCGACGATGAGCAGGACGAAGGCGCTGTAGAGCACGAACGGCTGCTCTCCTGCCGGGAAGAAGCGCCGCAGCCGGCTGTGCGGCCCGGCAGGCCCTGCCTGATCGGTCTTCGGGGGCAAGGTTGTTGTCATGACTGCTGCTCCTGGACGAGTTCATGGAGATGCTGCTCGTTGCGCACCTGGGACCGGGGAAGGACCGATGTCACGCAGCCGTCGGCGACGAGGGCGATGGTGTCGCATAGCAGGAGGAGTTCATTGAAATCCGACGAAGCGACCAGGACGGCGGTCTTGTCGGTGGCGGCCAGGGTGCGGACCGCCTGATAGATCTCGGCGCGTGCGCCGACGTCGACACCGACTGTGGGCTCATCGAGCAGCAGGACGCGGGGAGCGGGGTCGAGCCACTTGCCGAGGACGATCTTCTGTTGGTTGCCGCCGGAGAGCGCCCCGACGCGTTGCCGTGCGCTGGGTGTCCTGACTCCCAGGTGCTCGATGACGGAGTCCGAGCGGTGATGCGACGCGCGGCGTTGGAAGAGCCCGTACCGGGAGAACCGGCGCAGGTGGGGAAGGCTGATGTTGTGCTCGATGGAGTGCTCGAGGACGAGACCGTCGGCGTGCCTGTCCTCGGGGATCAGCGCTATGCCGCGGCGTATGGCGTCGGCGCAGTCACGCAGGACGGTGCGGTGCCCTCCGATGGATACGGTGCCGCTCGTGACCGGCAGCAGGCCGAAGACGGTTTCCAGGAGTTCGGTCCGGCCGCTGCCGATGGTCCCGGCGAGGCCGACGATCTCTCCCTGACGGGCCGACAGGTTCACCTCTCGCAGCCGCGTGCTGGAGACAGACTTCAACTCGACGGCGGCCGAACCGAATTCGGGATTCCCCATCGGCGCTTCGTCGGCTTGGGCCGCGTCCGTTCTGGATCCGACGATGGCGTCGACGAGCTTGGGCATCGTGCTGTCTGCGGTGTCGAACGTAGCGGCGTTCCTGCCGTCCCGTAGGACGGTCACTCTCTGCGTGAGGGTGAAGATCTCCTGCAGGCGGTGCGTGACGTAGACGACGCCGACGCCGCGGGCGGTGACGTCGCGGACGGCATCGAAGAGGACGTGCTCCTCTTCGGCGGTGAGCGACGAGGTCGGCTCGTCGAGAACCAGGATGTCGGCATGCCCGATCAGTGCTTTGGCGATCTCGGTCAGCTGGCGATGTGCGAAGGGTAGGGAGCTGACGAGTGCCTCGGCCCGCAGCGGCAGGCCGTACTGCTCGATGAACTCACGGGATTGGCGCATGATCTCCCGCTGGTCGACGAGCCCTGCCGCGTTCCTGGGCTCGCGGCCGAGGAAGAGGTTGGCGGCGACCGTCATGCTCGGGACGAGACTGAGATCCTGATAGACGACGGCGACTCCGGATGCGCGCGCGGCCTGCGGGGATGCGTCGTCGAGGTGTCGTCCCCGGACGCGGACCGTACCGCTGGTCCTTCTTTCGACTCCGGCCAGGATTTTGATCAGCGTGGACTTACCGGCGCCGTTCTGGCCGAGGAGCCCGTGTACCTCACCGGCGCGCAGGTCGAAGTCGACGCCCTTGAGAGCCTGCACCGATCCGTACGACTTGACGATGTCCTTCATCCGCAGCAGCGGTTGGGCGGCCGAGTCGTGCGGGGGCCCAGTCCGCGGCACCGGGGGGCCGCTCGGGGGAGGGAGAGCGTTCATGGTTGGCACTTTCGATCGGCCCGCTAGCGATTCGAGTCGCAGGCGTGGTTCTTCCGGCATGTCTCGGTGAGCTGCGCGGGCGGGTTGCCGTGGTAGACCTGCCGCCAGGCGTCCAGGACGTTGTTCTGGGTGACCGGTACAGCGGGGAAGGCGATCCACTGGGGCACCTGCTTGCCCAGGAGCGATGCGATGGCGGCCTTGGCTTCGGCCTTTCCCTGGTCGTAGGGGACCTGGGCGCCGACTGCCTTGATCATCCCGTCGTTGGCCATGTCGAGCGCGACGTCGGACGCGATGTTGACGGACGTGATCGGAAGACTGCGGCCCTGAGCGCGCAACGCGCTCTCGATACCGGTCGCGGGGACCTCCCACTCGGTGAACATGCCCTGCACGTCGGGGTTGGCCGTGAGGAAGTTCGCCGCTTCGTCGCCGGCCTTGGCCGGATCGAGGAACTCGACCTCCTTGATCTTGATGTCCGGCCTGTTGGCCTTCATCCAGTCGACGAAGCCTGCGCGCCTGTCTTCCGTGACGCGGAAGTCGACCCCGAAGTGGAGCACACCGACCGCGCCGCCGCGTGGAATGTACGCGGCCAGGGCCTTCGCGCCGACTGCTCCGTCTCCCTGGTTGTCGGACGAGACCATCGCTTGGTAGTCGGTGGGATACCGCATGCCCTTGGGCACGTTGTCCATGAGGATCAGCTTGATCCCGGCCCGAGCCACCTGCTTGTACGTCGCCGCGGTGGCGGTGTCGTCGACGGGGATGCTCAAGATGGCGTCCGGAGCCTTCTGGATCATGTTCTGGATGCCGGCGACCTGCTTCTCGACGCTGTAGTCCGGATCGACGACGCCGACCACCTGCGCGTTGTACTTCCGGAGTTCGTCGGTGATGCCGCGCACCTGCTCCGTGGACCACTCGACATTCATGGTCTGCATCACGATGCCGACGCGGAACTTTGCCGTCCTGGCCTTCGCGATGTCGCCCGGTGTCAGAACGATGGAGCCGGCGGGCCGTCCTTCGGCCCCGTCCGGGCCGCGTCCGACGATGCCCTTGGGGGCGAGGGCGGCCGCATTGACCTTGGCCAGCGGATCGTCCTGCCCCGTAGTGCCTGCGCTGTTGGATGAGCTGCAGGAGCAGAGTGCTGCGAGGCACGCAGCGACCGGCAGTGCTATCAGATGCCTTGCTCTCTTCATCGAGATTTCTTTCCTCAGTCGCGTCAGCGGTCTGCAGCGATGGTGGAGGAGAACGGTCATTCTGCCTAGGGTGGTGCCATGTGACGTGGGACACACGACTGACGCCGTGGTGTGATCGCACGCTGAAGACGGTGTGCTGTCCACGAGTCCCACCAATCGCACCCGACCGCAGCTATAAGCAGGTTGACCTGTATGAATAGTGAGGCGACGACCCCCGCGGCATGGTCGGACGAACGCCGGACCGAGGCCTGGTCGAGTAGCCGGATCGCTGCGGCATGGCGCCATCCACCTGCTGTCGGATGGGCCTGCTCGGAGGTACACTCTCACTGAAGTGGACCGGTCAGGCACATCAGTGGAGACAGGGGGCAGGGCAGTGGAGGGGACCCGCGGAGGAAAGGGGCGGTCGGAGTCAGTGACGGAACGGGCCGCAGGCGGTCCCACGCAGTCGGTCGCCCGCAACAAGATCCTGCAGACGGCAGATCGCCTTTTCTACAGCGAGGGAATCAGGGCGGTCGGAATCGACCGGGTAGTCACCGAATCCGGTGTGGCCCGGGTGACCTTCTACCGGCACTTCCCCTCCAAGGACGCTCTCGTCGTGGCCTATGTCGGGCTGAGGCTGCAGCATGACCGCGACGAGCTGGCTGAGCTCAAGGAGCTGTACCAGGAGCCGAGGGAGGTGCTCCGCGCCATCGGCCGGCGCCTCTACGAGGAGGCGGCCGCGGCCGGGTTTCGCGGCTGCCCGTACTCCAACGTCTCGACCGAATTCTTCGACAAGAACCATCCGGTGCGGGACGCCACACTGCAGCATCGCATCTGGTTCATGGCCGAAGTGGAGCAGATGCTGCAAGCGATGGGTCATCCGGCGCCCCCCGTGGCAGCCGAGCGGCTGCTGATGCTGCGTGCCGGGGCGATGGCCATCGCGGCGAACAACGGCTGGGAACGGCCGATGTGGAAGGTCTTCCTCGACACCTGGAACGACGTCATCGGCTGACGGCGCGGCAGTATGCCGGCCCTCGGGACGAGGGCTGCGAAGTCAGGTCGCGGGCGAGGCGGAAGAGGCCTGTTCGTTCTCTTCCTTCGCGCCGTCCCACAAGCTGAGGGCGGCGCGTACGGTGTCCTCGAGTTCCGCCCTGCTGTGGCCGCCCTTCGCCTGCACTGCCATTCCCTGAATCAGGGTTACCAGCAGAGCCGCGGTCGCATCGGCATCCAGGCCCCGCGGCAGCGGCCCGTTCACGCTTGTCTCCCGCAGACGCTCGCGCAGAGCAGGCCAGATCAAGTCGCGCTTTCGGGCAAGCTCCTCGCGAATGGGGTCACTGTCGGGACCGCAGGCCAGGGCCCCGTTCGTTTCCAGGCATCCAGGCGGGGTCGACTCCCCGGTGTGTAGCGTCGCGATGCCGTACAGAAGTCTTTCCGCGATGCGCTTGGGCGTGGTCTCGGCCAGTGCCTGGACCCGGAAGTCCAGGTAGTCGGAGTGGTAGAGCTCCAGTGCTCGCTGGAACAGTTCCTCTTTGCTGCCGAAGGTTCGATAGAGACTCGTCTTGCCCAAGCCTGTGGCTTTCATGAGAACGCTCAGTGAAGCGCCTTCATACCCGTATTTCCAGAAGGCGAACATCGCATTCTGGAGGGCCTGTTCTTCGACGAAGGTCCGCGGCCTGGACAATTCAACCGCCTTTCTTTCGAGCCTTTCCACTGGACGACTCATAGCCTGGGGGATCGCGCATTTTGCGCGATCCCCCAGGCTATCACTTGGCGGGTTCCTCCATTGGCGCCGGCCGAATCGTACGGGTCTTGAGCACGAGGCCGGCGACGGCTGCTGCCGCTACGGCCAGGACAATCGCCGCCCACGGCGTGGTCAGCACACCCACGCTGCCGAGCACACGTCCGCCGATCAGGGACCCACCGGATATCCCCAGGTTGAAGGCGGCGATGTTGAACCCCGACGCGGCGCCCACCGACTCGGGCACCTCGTCCTCGGCCACCGTCACCACTCCGGTCTGCACCACGGGGTTGATCGCAAAACCGAAGAATCCCCAGACAGCAAGGTTGATCAACACGGCGACTGCCGAGTGGGCCGTGACAGGCAGGAATGCGAGCGTTGCGGCCAGGCCGACCAGTACCACGATCACGGCTTGCTTGGTTCCCAGTCGGTCCGCCAGTTTCCCTCCCCAGAAATTGCCGATAACCGTGGCAATTCCGAAGACGACGAGGCCGACGTTGACCATGTTGTCACTGAAACCCGTCACGGATGTAAGCAGCGGCGAGATGTAAGTGAAGACAACAAAATTGGCGCCGAAACCCAGTGCGGTGATGAGATACATCGTGACGAGACGGCCATTGCGGAGCAGTCGGAGTTGGGAAAGCAGGCTGGTCGGCGGTGTGTGGGAGATCTCCCTTGGCAGAAGGACCAGTAGGGAGACGACGCTCACCGCGGCGAGCGCCGTCACGACCAGGAAGGGAAGACGCCAGTCAAATGTCTCGCCTATCCATGAACCGAGCGGCACACCCAACACCATGGCCACCGTCAGGCCGCCGAACATGACGGCCAGGGCACTGTTTGACTTGTCTCGCGGAACAAGCGAGGAGGCGACGGCTGCGCCGACGCTGAAGAAGACTGCGTGAGCGAAGGCTGTGATGACGCGCGCCGCCAGCAGGGTTGCGAAGCCGGGTGCGAAGCCCGCGACGAGGTTTCCGACGAGGAAGATCACCATGAGCCAGATGATGAGCTTGCGGCGGTCGACTCGCCCGGTGAGCGCGGTGAACAGCGGCGCACCGATGGTGATCGACAGAGCGTAGAGACTCACCAGGAGTCCGGCGGTGGGGATGCTGACCTGCAGATCGTTGGCGATCGACGGAATGATCCCGACGATCACGAACTCGGTGGTTCCGATGGCGAAGGTCGAGATGGCCAGGGAGAGAACGCTACGCGGCATCGCCGACTGGCTCCTTCGCGAGTGCCGCAGTGGCGGCGGCCTGGGCGATTGTCTCGTCCTCTTCCACGGAGGCGCCGGAGACGCCGACCGCGCCGATGACCGTACCGTCGGCATCCTTGATGACGACTCCGCCACCGAAGTTGATCAGCCCGCCATTGGTGTGCTCGACCATGTAGCTGGGGCCGTCGGGGTGGGCCACCCCGCCGAGGGCCGCGCTGTCGGTCTCGAAGAGGGCGGCCGTACGCGCCTTGCGGTGCGCGACGTCGATGGTGCCGAGGACGGCCCCGTCCATGCGGAGGAAGCCGGCCAGGTGGGCCGCCCGGTCGCACACGCTGATGTTGACCGGCGGGAACCCGCGCCTGATCGCCTCCTCCTGTGCGGCGGTGATGAGCTTCTCGATAAGTGCAGCGCTGAGCGTCACAATGCGCCTTTCGTTCGCCGGACCCTTTTGGCACCGATCGGTTCCAAACTTTAGGTCTTGATGCGACACGCGTCAAACCGCAGGTCAGCGATAGCGCCGACCGCGACCGCACCGTTGGGACACCGCCACGCCAGGAGGGCAGGAGAGCAGCCGGGCTCAGACACCCGGGACTCCCGACTGGCCTGCCTGGCCCTCATCCGTCGTGGATCACTCGTCGAGGAAGCGCAGGACCGTGGCCGAGGCGCTGGTGCTGGGGGACCCGCCGAGGAGACGAAGCAGGGCAGAGCCGGGATGGCGGGCTCAGTGGTGCCACGGCGGGCCGATGGTGCGGGAAGGTGCTTGCGCCGGAGCGTCAGCCGCACTTCAGGTGCTTGCCGCGCCGGACGCCGTTGACGGGATGGGGTGAAGCAGATCGCATGTGCGCATGGTTGTGAGTCCTCCCCGCCCTGAAGGACTTTGTTGGCGGATTCGGTGACTGCCTTTGGTGATCTTGTTTGGTCGGGCGGTCTGGTGGGGTTCGGTTCCGTCTCGCGGGGAGGCAAGGAGGGCTGTGATGTCGCTGCGCCCTGTGCCTGCCCCGTCCGTTCCGGAGGCCACCGTGCGGGTGGCGCGAGCCGCGTTCCGCAAGGGCTGCCTGGCCATGCGGATCCGGGATGAGCTCGGGCCGTTGTTCGAGGACGAGCAGTTCGCTTCGGCGTTTCCCCGCCGGGGCGGCCCGGCGTGGTCGCCGGGTCAGCTGGCGATGCTCAGCGTGCTGCAGTTCGCGGAGGGGCTGACGGACCGGCAGGCCGCGGACGCGGTGCGCGGGCGGATCGACGTCAAGTACGCGCTCGGTCTGGAGCTGGAAGATCCCGGGTTCGACTTCTCCGTGCTCAGCGAGTTCCGGGACCGGCTGATTGCGCATGGTCTGGAGGAACTGGTCCTTGACCGGCTGCTGGAACGGGTGGGCGAGCTGGAGCTGGTGCGGGCAGGCGGTCGCCAGCGCACCGACTCTACGCATGTGCTGGCTGCCGTCCGGAAGCTGAACCGGATGGAGTTCGTCGGTGAGACCCTGCGCGCGGCGCTGGAGACGCTGGCGGTCGCGGCGCCCGGCTGGCTGTGAGAGGTGGCCGCGCCGGAATGGTTTGAACGCTATGCAAAGCGCATCGACTCCTTTCGCTTCCCCAAGGGGGCCGACGCCCGTGAGCAGTGGGCGCTGACGGTGGGTACGGACGGGTTCGCCTTACTGGAGGCCGTCTACGCGGCGGGCGCGCCCGCCTGGCTGCGGGAGATTGAGGCAGCGCAGGTCCTGCGCACCGCGTGGGTGCAGCAGTACCACCGCAACGAGGACGGGAAGGGGGTGCGCTGGCGGGAGAGGGCAAGGACCTCCCGCCGGGCAGGCTGAGGCTGTCCAGCCCTTACGACTCGCCGCCTGACAATGCCGAATCCGCCAACAAAGTCCTGAAGGGCGGGGCTTCTCGCTATGCCGGTAGGGGCGTTGCGACGCCCCTACCGAGCCTCCACCTCCGGCCGCCGGGGCAGTGGTTGCTCGACCCAGATGACCTTGCCGTTCGCGGTGTAGCGGGTGCCCCAGCGCTGACCGAGCTGGGCGACCAGGAACAGCCCGCGCCCGCCCTCGTCGGTCGTGCGTGCCCGGCGCATGCGGGGGGCGATGCTACTGCCGTCGGAAACCTCGCAGATCAGCGTGGTCTCGTGGAGTAGGCGCAGCCGGATGGGTTCGCCGCCGTAGCGGATCGCGTTGGTGACCAGCTCACTGACGATCAGCTCGGTGGCGAACTCCAGATCGCCGAGGTCCCACTCGGTCAGCCGGGCGGTGACGTCCGCGCGTACCTGGGAGACGACCTGTGGATCTGCGGGAAGGTCCCAGACCGCGAACTGCCCGGCGTCGAGGGCTCGGGTACGGGCCACCAGCAGGGCGATGTCGTCCTTGGGCTCCGCCGGAAGCAGAGCCCCCAGCGCCTGGCAGACCTGTTCCGGCGTCCCAGCGGAGTGTTGTGTCAAGGCATGCTGCAGGTGTGCGAGGCCGCGATCGACATCGCCCCCGCCGAGGTGTTCGACGAGCCCGTCGGTGTAGAGGACCAGCAGACTGCCCTCGGGCAGATCCACATCGACCGTCTCGAAGGGCAGACCGCCCAGGCCGAGCGGCAGGCCCGCGGGAACCTCGGGAAACTCGACGGTGCCGTCCGCGAAAACGACGGCAGGCGGCGGATGGCCGGCCCGGCTCAGGGTACAAAGCCGCGTGCTCGGATCGTAGACGGCGTACAGACAGCTCGTGCCGATGATTCCCGCGTCTGACCTGCCGGCCTGCTGGTCATCGAGGTCGAGGCAGATGACGAGGTCGTCGAGCTGGGTGAGGACCTCCTCGGCCGCCAGGTCGAGAGCCGAGAAGTTGTGGACCGCGGTGCGTAGCTGGCCCATGGTCGCCGCGGCGTGCAGGCCGTGCCCGACAACATCGCCGACGACCAGCGCCACCCGCGCCCCCGACAGCGGAATGACGTCGAACCAGTCGCCTCCCACCCCGGACCTCGCGGGCAGGTAGAGGTGGGCCGCCTCCACCGCCTGCTGGGCGGGCAGGCCGCTCGGGAGCAGGCTCCGCTGCAGCGTGAGTGCCATGGCGTGCTCGCGGGTGAAGCGGCGCGCGTTGTCGATGCACACGGCGGCACGTCCCACCAGTTCCGCCGCGAGGATGAGGTCGTCCTCCTCGAAGGGGCCGTGAAGCCGAGACCGGTAGAGGCTGACCACACCCAGGACCATGCCGCGGGCGACCATGGGCAAGGCGATGAGCGAGTGAACGCCCGCCCCCAGGACCTTGGAGCCGCGGACCGGATCATGGGCTATCCACCCTAGAGCTCGGGACAGCGTCCGTTCACGCACTGGCTCGCCCGTGGCCAGAGCCTGGGCCTGCGGCGTGGACGGGGTGTAGGTGATCAGGTCGCCGACCGCGTGGAGGTCCGAGACCTCGTGCGTGCCGCGGATGGCTGCCCGGCGCAACGGATGGTCCACTCGGATCGGTTCCTCGCCGAGCAGCACCGAGTCCGGCAGGTCAACGGCCGCGAAGTCGGCGAACCGGGGGACGGCCACCTCGGTCAGTTCCTCGGCGGTCCGCGACACATCGAGTGTGGTTCCGATCTGGGAGCCGGCATCGGCGATCAGGCCGAGGCGCTGACGGGCCCGCACGGCGAGCTGGCCGGTGAGGGGCTCGCCGACGGCGAGCAGCCACCGGTCGGCCGGTGCCGTCGGCGCGTCGGACGGCGCGGTCGCGAGGGGATGCCCCGACACGTGACCGTGCGATCCGACCGATTCCGCGCCGGGCGATTCGATCTCCAAAGTCTCCGAGGACTGGGGCGGACGGAGAGGGTGAATGCCGACGCCGGGGAAGACTGCTTCAACGGCGACACCGGTCACGCCGGACGAGCTTCTGATTCGCCGGCTGACGAGGATGGCCTTGCGGCCATCGCTGAGTCCCACCTCGGCGAGGCCGACTTGGCCCGACGAGATCAGCTCGGTCGCGCGCTCTTCCAAGATGAGCCGGTCGCGCGGATCCAGGAAGTCTGTGGGCGGTTGGTCGGCCGTCATTCGGCCGCGAGCATCCTGGTACGCCTCCAGCAGGGCACGCTCGCGAGCGGTCACGCTGCTGAGCAGCCGCTGCTCGATGCCGCGGGCCGCCTCGGCCACGACTTCCGGCATGGCTGGATCGGCATCGAGATGGTCGCACGTCAGACTGAATACGCCGACGAACTGCCCGCTCAAAAGATCGCGAACGGGTGCGCCTGCACAGGCGAGTCTGTGCCAGGCATCGGCGAAGTGCTCGCGGCCGATCACGAACGTGGGCTCGGCCCCGACGAGGACGGTGCCGATGCCGTTGGTGCCGACGAGTTCCTCGGCCGTGCTCAAACCAGGGGCAAGTTGCAGCCCGTCGAGGTAGCGGTTCAAGGAGGGCTCGTCACCCCGGCGTTCCACGACCCGGGCCCGCTCGTCGGAGAGGAAGACGCTCACCGGCATGCCCGAGAGCTGGGACTCCAGACGGTCGAGTACGGGCCCGGCGGCATGCGCGAGCTTGCCCCCGAAATTCAGGTCGGGGTCGTAGTCAGCCTCAAGGCGGTCGGTCGCAAGGCCAAGGAGTCGGCACCGCTGCCAGGAACTCAGGATGGGCTTGCGGACGGCCTTCCCCACCGTCCTGCCGGACAGCAGTCTGTCGCGGGCCTCCGTGAGAGCAGCAGTGTCATACCACGGTGTGCTCATATGCGCCTCGCCCCAGGAACAACTCCTATTTTTTCAGTCTGCGCCCGGAAAACGGAATCACCAAGATTTGGAGAGGGCTGAGAAATCGCTGGTGACAGCTGGTATCCGCCGCTCGTGGCCCCACTGCCCGACACCGGAAGTTTCCCAGTGAGGCGGGCAAGAGGCGGCAGAAAGTCCAGCCCGGGTTTGCCGTACCCCTACATCGACCGATGCTCGACACTTCCACCGACATGCGTCATCAAGAAGGGCGCAAGGGATGAAACGCTTGTTGCTCCCTGTCTTTGCCACCGGACAGGATCTGCACGGTGAACGGTGGATCTTCGATCAGGAGTACACGTGACCGTCCCGGCTGAGGTCGTGGAAAAAGTACAGCCGGCAGGGCTGAAGCCGGACGCTCTGAACTGAGATGGTTCTCTCGCCGTCCGCCCGCGGGCTCACACACGGAGAGATCTCGGCTCATCCGGGGGAGGTCTATGGCGCCGAGGTCTCCAAGAACACCATCTCCACGATCACCGAGTCGTGGCGGCGCCCACGGGGTCAGTCGCACTGATGCCAACAGGCGATACGGAAGCCCCCGAGCAGCAACGCTGGATGATCACGCCCCTCGGTGAAGAGAGGCAGTGATCCCATACGCGGCCATCCCTACCGGTGGCTGTTCGGCCGTCGAGTTTCCGAGAGGCCCAAGCCGGTCAGGTGCTCGCGTGTCCGTATGGCGATGGGCAGTGGTACATCGGGGGCGCACGGATACAGGTCCTGCTCGACGATCACAAACACCTCGGCGTCCAGCTTGGCGAGTTCCTCGACCACGGAGGCGGGGTCAGGCACGCCCGCGGGAGGCGTCACGCACACACCGCGCTTGACGGCCTCACCGAACGACAAGTTCTCGGTGGCGACTTGGTCCAGGATCGTCGGGTCCATTTGCTTGATGTGTACGTAGCCGATGCGCTCCCCGAACCGTCGGATGAGATCCACGTTGTCACCGCCGCCGTAAACGACGTGTCCGGTGTCCAGGCAGAGGTTCGTGTACCGGCTGTCCGACTCGTTGAGCAGCCGCTCAATCTCTGGTTGCGTCTGGATGTGGCTGTCGGCGTGCGGGTGGAGGACGAGGCGTACGTCGTACTCCTCGAGCAGCAGCTTGCCGAGCCGGTCGGCGTTCTGGCCGAAGCCCGCCCACTGCTCGGCGGTCAGCTCGGGCGACTCGGTGAACGCGCCGGTCTTCTCGTCCCGGTACATATGTGGAATGAGGACGAGGTGGTGAGCGCCCGCGGCGGCGGTCAGCGCAGCGACCTGCCGGACGTGGGCGAGCATCTCGTTCCAGGCCTCTGGGCGGTGCAGCGCGCCGAAGGCGGTGCCGCCGGAGACCTTCAGGCCGCGTACGGCCAGTTCCTCGGCGAGTACGGCCGGGTCGGTGGGGAGGTAGCCGTACGGTCCGAGCTCCAGCCACTCGTAGCCGGCCTGCGCCAGCTCGTCGAGGAAGCGGGTGTAGGGGACCTGGTGCTCGTCCTCGGGGAACCAGATGCCCCAGGAGTCGGGAGCGGAGCCGAGGCACAGGTTGCCCGCTACGGTGCGGAGCGTGGATGGCGTCGTTGCCATGGGCAGAGTCCTTCGGAGATGAGGGCGGGAGTTTTTTCCCGGCGTGGGGTTTCTAGGTCTTGCTGCTGCAGGACTCAGCTGGATACAGGGAACGTGAAGCCTGCGGCGACCTGCTGCTTGGGCTGGGGCCAGCGTGTGGTGACGACCTTGGGGCGGGTGTAGAAGCGGATACCTTCGGGGCCGTGGACGGGGGAGTCGCCGATGAGGGAGTCCTTCCAACCGCCGAAGGAGTAGTACGACATCGGCACGGGCACCGGCACGTTGACGCCGATCATGCCGACCTCGACCTTGCGTTGGAAACGGCGCGCCGCCTCGCCGGAGCCGGTGAACAGGGCGGTGCCGTTGCCGTACGGGTTGGCGTTGATGAGGTCGATGGCCTCGTCGAGCGTGTCGACGCGGACGACGGCGAGGACCGGCCCGAACAGCTCCTCCTTGTACGCGTCCATCTCGGCCGTCACGTGGTCGAGCAGCGACGGGCCGGTGAAGAAGCCCTCCTCGTGACCGTCGATCTTCAGCCCGCGGCCGTCCACGACGACGGTGGCGCCCTGCGCGGCGGCGGCGCCGACCGCGTTCTCGACGCGCTCCTGCGCGGCCTTGGTGACCAGCGGGCCCATCTCGATGTCGGGTGCGTCACCGGGGCCCACCTTGACCGCGCGAGCCTTGCCCTCAAGGACACCGACCAGTGCATCAGCGACTCCACCGACCGCGACGGCGACGGACACAGCCATGCAACGCTCACCGGCCGATCCGTAGGCGCCCGCCGTGATCTGGTTCGCAGCAAACTCCAGGTCGGCGTCCGGGAGAACGACGGCGTGATTCTTCGCTCCACCGAGGGCCTGTACCCGCTTGCCCGACTTGGTGGCGCTCTCGTGGACGTACTTGGCGATCGGGGTCGACCCGACGAACGAGACGGCTTCGATGCCGGGGTGGGTGAGGATCGCGTCGACTGCCTCCTTGTCGCCGTGCACAACGTTGAAGACGCCGTCCGGCAGCCCGGCCCTCTTGTACAGCTCCGCCACGAAGTTGGCGGCGGAGGGGTCGCGCTCGCTCGGCTTGAGGATGAAGGTGTTGCCGGTCGCGATGGCGATCGGGTGCATCCACAGGGGCACCATCGCGGGGAAGTTGAAGGGCGTGATGCCTGCGACGACGCCGAGCGGCTGGCGGAAGTTGTGCACGTCGACGCCGCGCGAGACCTGGTCGGAGAATTTGCCCTTGAGGATGTCGCCGAGGCCGCAGGCGAACTCGACGACCTCCCGGCCGCGCACGATCTCGCCTCGCGCGTCGTCGACGGTCTTGCCGTGCTCGGCGGAGATGATCCGGCCCAGCTCCTCCTCGTGCTCCACGAGGAGCTGGCGGAAGGCGAACATCACCTGGGTGCGCTGGGTGAGCGACGATTCGGACCAGGTCTCGAAGGCGGCGGCCGCGGCCGCGACGGCGGCGTCCACGTCGGCCTGCGATGCGAGCGCAACCTGCGCCTGTTGCCAGCCGGTAGCCGGATTGAACACCGGGGTGGTGCGGGGTCCTGGCCCGGCGACGGAGCCGTTGATCCAGTGCTCGATGATCTTCACGTGTGGATGTCCTTTGCTTGGGTGACTGTTGAGCTACAGGTAGTGGTGCTGGGCGCGCTTGGCGGAGGCGTACTTCTCATATGCCTCTCGCGTGGAGTCGAGCGCGGAGACCTCGCTGACCGGCACGTCCCACCATCCGTGTGCGGGCGGGTTCGGCCCGTACAGGTCGGTCTCGACGTGCACGACCGTGGTGCGGTCGGCCGCCTTCGCCTTCTCGATCGCCGTACGGAACTCGTCGACGGTGGTGGCGTGCAGGACGTCCGCGCCGAGGGAAGAGGCGTTGGCGGCGAGGTCGACGGGGAGAACATCGCCGTCGAGCTGACCTGAACCCCCGTTTCGGAAGCGGTACTTCGTTCCGAATCGCTGCGAGCCGAGCGACTCCGACAGTGCGCCGATCGAGGCGAAGCCGTGGTTCTGGACAAGGACGATGATGACCTTCAGGCCCTCGGCGACCATGGTGACGATCTCCTGAGCCATCATCAGGTACGAGCCGTCGCCGACCAGGACGACGACCTCACGCGACGGGTCGGCCATCTTCGCGCCGACGCCGGCCGCGACCTCGTACCCCATGCAGGAGTACGCATACTCGACGTGGTACGCCTTCGGGTCCCGCGCCCGCCACAGCTGCTGCAGGTCGCCGGGCATGGAACCGGCGGCGTTGATGACGACGTCGCGGTCTGCGAGGGCTTCGTTGAGCGCCCCGAGGATCTGCGTCTGCGCGGGGAGTTCGTCGGTGTTCCGGCCGGGGGCAAAGCACTCTTCCTCGATCTCCCTTGTACGGGCGATGAGTTGGCGAGTGTGGTCGCGGTACTCCTGATCGACCTCCCAGTCCGTGAGCGCACCCGCGAGGGCCTCGATGCCGAGCCGGGCGTCGGCGATGAGCGGCTCGGCGGAGTGCTTAACGGCGTCCAGGCGGGTGACGTTGAGGTTGACGAAGGTGACGTCGGGGTTGCCGAAGACGGTGTGGCTGGCGGTGGTGAAGTCGCTGTAGCGGGTGCCGATGCCGAGGACGACGTCGGCCTCCTTCGCCAGCTCGTTCGCCGCGTACGCTCCGGTGGAGCCGATGCCGCCGACCGCGCACGGGTGGTCCCAGGGCACCGCGCCCTTGCCGGCGTGCGTGTCCGCGACCGGGATGCCGGTGGCCTCGGCGAAGGCGCGCAGCTGGATCTCGGCGCCGGAGTAGACGGTGCCGCCGCCCGCGACGATCAGCGGCTTCCTCGCACCGCGCAACAGCCGGGCGACGCGCTCGACGGCCTGGGGTTCCGGCGCCGGGCGGCCCACATGCCACACCCGGCGCCGGAAGAAGGCGACCGGCCAGTCGTATGCCTCGGCCTGCACGTCCTGCGGCAGGGCGAGCGTGACGGCGCCGGTCTCCACCGGGTCGGTCAGCACGCGCATGGCGGCGAGCGCGGCAGGGATGAGCTGCTCGGGCCGCGAGATGCGGTCGAAGTACTTCGATACGGCCCGGAAGGCGTCGTTGACGGTGACGTCCCCGCCGCGGGTGTCCTCCAGTTGCTGGAGGACCGGGTCGGCGACGCGGGTCGCGAACATGTCGCTCGGCAGCAGCAGCACCGGCAGCCGGTTGGTCGTCGCCAGCGCCGCACCCGTGATCATGTTGGTCGAGCCGGGGCCGGTCGATGCCGTACACGCGAAGGCGGCGAGCCGGTCGCGCATCTTCGCGTACGCCACCGCCGCGTGCACCATGCCCTGCTCGTTGCGGGCCAGGTAATAGGGGAGGTCCGCCTCGCGCGTGATCGCGGCCTGCAGCAGTGCTTGGCCAATGCCAGCCACGTTTCCGTGCCCGAAGATGCCCCAGGCACCGGGGATCAGCCGCTGCTCCTGGCCGTCGCGCTCGCTGTGCTGGTTGGCCAGGAAGCGGACGAGGGCCTGAGCGGTGGTGAGGCGGACGGTCGTCTCGGTCATCGGTCGTTCTCCTTGGCGCCGAAGGGGAGCCGTGGGTCGGTTTCCTGGGACTCCCACGTCGTGCGCACCCATCCGTGCGCCGGGTCGTCGCAGATCAGCCAGGCGCGATCCTGTCCCGGACCCGCCATGACGTTGAGGTAGTAGAGGTCGTAGCCGGGTGCGGCGATCGACGGACCGTGCCAGCCGTGCGGGATCAGCACCGCGTCGCCGGAGCGGACTTCGGCGAGCACGTCGATCGGCCGGTCCGGCGTGCCGTACACGCGCTGGTAGCCAAAGGCGTTCTCGCCGCCGGCGATCTCGAAGTAGTAGATCTCCTCGAGTTCGCTCTCCACGGGGTTGCTGTCCGCGTCCGTCCGTGCCTCGTCGTGCTTGTGCGGGGGATAGGAGGACCAGTTCCCGCCGGGTGTGAGCACCTCGCAGACCAGCAGCTGCTCGGCCTCGAACGTGCCGGGCAGGCAGTAGTTGTTGACCTGGCGGGAGCAGTTGCCCGCGCCGCGCAGCTCGACGGGAACGTCCTCCTTGTGCCCGTACCGGGCACGGAGGCCGCCACGCTCGGTACGGGCGGAGGGCAGTGCGAACCTTCCGCCGGCCGCGCTGCTGAGGAGGGCCTCCGAATCGCGGGGCAGGTACGCGAAGTCGGTGGTTGAGTCGAAGACCCCCGTCCGGCCGGAGAGGTGGAAGGCCTCGCCCGCGACGGTGACGGTGCAGCCGCCCGTGATCGGCAGGACCAGGAACTCGCAGTCGCCGGTGGAGAGGGGGTGCGCCTGGCCGGGAGCCAGCGTGAGGATGCGCAGGCCCGAGTGGCCCCAGCCCGCGGACTCGGGGGTGATGACGAGGTCGTACGTGCCCTCCGCCGAGGTCCCCTTGGGCAGGTGGTGGTTGTCGTGGGTGCTCACAGCAGGCTCACCGCCCGGTCCACGGCACCGGCGACGTCGCCGTCCGAGGGGTAGAGCAGGGAGCGGCCGACGACCAGACCCTGCGCGGTGGGCAGCTTGAGGGCCTTGCCCCAGGAGGCGAAGGCCGCGTCGAGGTC
This sequence comes from Streptomyces sp. NPDC002619, assembly GCF_042889305.1. NCBI lineage: Bacteria > Bacillati > Actinomycetota > Actinomycetes > Kitasatosporales > Streptomycetaceae > Streptomyces > Streptomyces sp. NPDC002619. The sequence continues at coordinate 43,129 of NZ_JBIAQV010000049.1, forward strand.
GGTGACCTCGCCGCCGAGCAGCAGCGCGGGCAATGTCGAGGAGGCCAGGACCCGCTCCATGTCTGCCACGACCGGCAGCTTCAGCCAGGTGTAGGCGGTACGGCGGCCAAGGCCGGAGGCGATGGTGATCGACTTGACGACCGCGTCGGGGGAGAGGTCGTTGCGGATCTTCCCGTCCCGCCACTCCGAGATGAACGGCTCGACCATCGCGATGAGGTGGCGGTCATTGAGCTTGTTGACGGCACGTGCGGTGTTCTCCAGAGCGGATGGGGTTGCCGGGTCGCCGAGGGCGATACGGGTGAGCATCTTGCCCCCGTCGAAGCCCATCGCGGCGATCGTCTCGGCGTCGTACCCAGTGAACCGGTCGTCGATCTCGAAGACAGAGCCGGCGAGCCCGGCCCGGTTCATGGACCCGAAGACGCTCTTGCCGTCCAGGACGCCGAGCAGCAGCAGGTCTTCCAGGATGTCCGCGGTGGCGAGGACACCGGTGACGCCGGGGCGCTTGAGGGCGACGCACATCCGGTCGAGCAGCTGGAAGCGGTCGGCCAGGGCGGTGGGGTCGCCGCCTACGCCATTGGCACCGCGCGCCGGATGGTCGGCGGCGATGATCATGGCCTTGCCGTGCTCGCCGAGCAGCGAGGTGGCCTTCACACGCCGGGCAGCCGCCGCTGCGATCGCAGCCGGGTCCTTGACCCTCGCGTCCACGATCCGGCTCACGTTCTCAGACAGCACTGTTCACCTCGCGCAGCTTGGCCTCGACCTCGGCCTCGGTGGGCATGGCATCGGAGCAGGCCAGACGGCCCGCGACGAGGGCGCCGGCGGCATTGGCGAAGGACACCATGCGTGTGTTCTCCCAGCCGGACAGCAGGCCGTGGCACAGGGCGCCGCCGAAGGCGTCACCCGCGCCCAGCCCGTTGACGACCTCGATGGAAAGTGGCGGAATCTCGGCTGTGGAGCCGTCGCGGCCCATCGCGAGGACGCCCTTGGGACCCTGCTTCACGACGGCCAGCTCGACACCGGCGGCGAGCAGCGCCTTCGCGGCGGTGTACGGATCGCGCTCGCCCGTCGCCACCTCGCACTCGTCGAGGTTGCCGACGGCGACGGTGGTGTGGCGCAGGGCCTCGGCGTAGTAGGTGCGAGCCTCGGCGGGGTAGGTCCAGAACATGGGGCGCCAGTCGAGGTCGAAGACGGTCGTCCCGGCCTTGGCCCGGTGGCGCAGAGCCGCGAGGGTCGCGGACCGGCTCGGCTCCTCGCTCAGACCGGTGCCGGTGATCCAAAAGATCCGTGCGGCGCTGATGGCGTTGAGGTCCAGTTCGTCGAGACGTATGTCGAGGTCAGGAGCTTTCGGCAGTCGGTAGAAGTAGAGCGGGAAGTCGTCCGGCGGGAAGATTTCACAGAAGGTGACGGGAGTCGGTGCGATGTCCGACCTACCGACGAAGCGACTGTCGACGCCGTAGCCGTCCAGGGCCTTACGGACGAAGTCCCCGAACGGGTCGGTGCCCGTCTTGGTGATCACGGCGGCGTTGTGCCCGTAACGCGCAACCGCGACGGCGACGTTGGTCGGGCTGCCGCCGAGGTACTTGCCGAACGAGGTGACGTCAGCCAGCCCCAGGCCTGTCTGGAGTGGGTATACGTCCACTCCCACGCGACCTATGGTCAACACATCGAACGACATTGCAGCTTCTATCCCTTCACTCCGGAGACTCCGGGAAGATTTCGAGGGTGTCCTGAGGGGTGCCCTCTGGGGCGACGAGTTACTGTCGCGCGCTACTAGCACGTTCTAGTTCGTGTGCGCGATGACCTCTGTGCAAATGTCATGTCTCACTGGTCCTTGAGGCCGGCGATGCGGACCGGGCCGCCGGTGGTCACGGACTCGATGGCGGCGAGGGCGATGGACAGGGCGGCCCGGGCGTCGGTCCCGGTGACGGCGGGGGCGCGGCCGGTGCGGACCGTATCGGTGAAATCGGCGAGTTCGGCGACGTAGGCGTCGTGGAAGAGGTCCTGGTCGTACGTGACGGTACTGGCGGTGATGCCCTCGGGGCTGTAGGCGGTGAGGTGAGTGCGGCGCAGGTCGCCCATGGTGAACATGCCGTCCGAGCCGAAGACCTCGCCACGGACGTCATAGCCGTACACGGCCTGGAAGCTGGCCTCGGCGGTGGCGAGGGCGCCGTTGTCGAAGCGAATGGTGACCACGGCGGTGTCGAGGAGGCCTCGGTGCTTGAAGTCGGGGCGTACGAGGGCGTCGGCCAGGGCGAAGACTTCGACGGGCTCGGCTCCGGGGTTGAGGAAGCGCAGGGTGTCGAAGTCGTGGATCAGGGTCTCGAGGAAGATCGTCCACGGCGGGATGGGGGCGGGGTCCGCAAGCTTGGGGTCGCGGGTGAGGGAGCGCAGGAGCTGCGGGGTGCCGATGCCGCCAGCGACGATCTCCTCGTGGGCGGCGCGGAAACCGGGGTCGTAGCGGCGGTTGAAGCCGACCTGAAGCGGGACGCCAGCCTGATCGGCTGCGGCGATGGCGCGGTCGGCGTCGGCGAGGGTGACGGCCATGGGCTTCTCGCAGTAGACCGCCTTGCCGGCACGGGCTGCCGCCTCGACGAGGTCGGCGTGGGTGCGAGCGGGGGTGCTGATGACCACGGCATCGATGCCGGGATCGGCGAGGAGGGCGTTGATGTCGCTCAGCGCCTTCGGGCTGCCGAGGCGATCCGCGAGGCGCTGAGCGGCTCCGGGTGCAGGGTCGGCGACAGCGGCGAGGCGGGTGCCGGGGAGGCGGTGGGCGAGGGTGGCGCCGTGGAACGAGCCCATCCGGCCGGCGCCGATGAGACCTACATTGATCATGATTCTTCTCCGTATGCGGGTCGTGGTGATCAGGCGGGGGTGAAGGCGGAGCGGAAGCGCTCCAGAGCGAGGTCGCTATCGGTGGAAGACCAGGCCTCCAGGGCGACCGTGCCGTTGTAGCCGAGGTCTGTCAGGGCGCGGGCGACCGCTGGGTAGTTGATCTCCCCGGTGCCGGGCTCGCAGCGGCCGGGGACGTCGGCGACCTGTATCTCGCCGATCAGGCCGAGACGGTGGGCTCGGTGGACGAGCTCGATGAGGTTTCCTTCGCCGATCTGCGCGTGGTACAGGTCCAGGTTCATGCGCAGTCCCGGCCGGTCTACCGCCGCGACCAGGGCCAAGGTGTCCGCGGCCGTTGCGAAGGGTACGCCGGGGTGGTTGACGGCAGTGTTGAGGTTCTCCAGGGTGAAGGTGATCCCGGCGCGTTCGCCCAGCTCCGCAACGCGGCTGAGGGTGCGCTGGGCGGCGATCCACATCGGTCCGGTGGCCGGGCCGGTGACTGGGACGACCGGCAGGCCCTTGTCGTCCAGGCCGGTGCCGTGCAGGTTCAGCCGCAGGCAGCCCAGTTGTTCGGCGACCTTTATCGACTCCTCGGCGGTGCGCAGCAGTTCGGCTGCCCCGTCAGAGTCGGTCAGGCTGCCGCGGACATAGCCGGTCATCGAAGAGAAGACGGCGCCCGTACCAGTCAGCGCGGCCAAGTCGTGGCGGGTCCAGTCCCAGATCTCGACCTGGAAGCCGAGGTCGTGGATGCGTCGGGCCCGCTCGTGGATCGGCAGGTCCAGGAAGACCATTTCGGCGCAGACCGCCAAGGTGTACATCGTCACCCACTCCTCATGTAGAACGTTCTAGTCGCCGGGCCAGTACGCCAGCCGGTCGGCCTGCTTGTCAAGCTCCTGCGTGCAGATAACTAGAACGTTGTAGTACCTTTGAGCCGGGATTCTTCATCTGGTCTACGATCCTCGCTCGGGGCGGAGCGGGCATCAGCGTAGGAGGCACGCCATGGCACCGAGCTCTATGGGTCCGGACGCGAAGCGGCCCACGCTCGCCGACGTCGCGGTACGGGCGGGTGTGTCCACGGCCCTGGTATCGATCGTGATGCGCGGGGTCAAGGGCGCCAGCGCCGCCACCCGTGAACGGGTCCTGGAAGCGGCCCAGGACATCGGCTACCGCCCCGACACGCGGGCGCGGCTGCTGCGCAGCAACCGCTCGCGGCTGCTCGGGGTGCAGTTCGGGCTGCAGCACCCTTTCCATGCCGACCTGGTGGAAGGCATCTATGCGGCAGCCGAGCCCGCCGGGTACCAGGTCGCGCTCAGCGCGGTCGCCCCCAGCCGCAGTGAGCAGCACGCCGTGGACGCGCTACTCGGCGACCGCTGCGAGGCGCTGATCCTGCTTGGCCCCCAGGCACCCGCCGCACGGCTGAGAGTGCTCGCCGATCAGCTCCCGGTCGTCTGCGTCGCACGCAGGCTCCGGCCGCCGTCCGGGAATGTGGACGTCGTACGGACCGCCGACGACGAAGGTGCGCGTCAAGCCGTTGACCATCTCGTCGCTATGGGGCACCGCGACATTGCCCACATCGACGGCGGCAAGGCGCCCGGCGCCGCCGACCGTCGCCGCGGTTACCGCACCGCCATGAAGCACCACGACCTTGGCCACCACATCCGTGTCCTGCCGGGCGGACTCACCGAGGATGACGGGGCCGCAGCTGCCCGTATGCTTCTCGGCAGCCGGCCACGCCCCACCGCTGTCCTCGCCTTCAACGACTACAGCGCCACCGGCGTCCTTGACACCCTCCTGCGCTCCGGCGTCACCGTCCCTGACGAGATCTCCGTCGTTGGCTTCGACGACATCCACCTCGCCAGCCTCGCCCATATCAATCTCACCACCATCAGGCAGGACACCCTCACCCTCACCCAGCATGCCGTTACAACGGCCATTGCTCACCTCGAAGGCGAACGGACCCCCGTCCGCGAAACCGTGATCCCGCCCCACCTCGTCATCCGTGCCACCACCGCCACGCCGCGAGGCCATCACCGCGCTCTTTGAACAGGCCAGAGGACGAGTGGAGGCTTTCCATTACGCCTTCGGAACCGACGCTCTCGTGACTCCTCCACCCCGTAAACGGGGTGGCTTCTCGCTATGCCGGTTGGGCTTCGCGACGGGCCAGCCCGGCCCGTAGAACATTCAGGGCGGCCA
>NZ_JBIAQV010000050.1:0-46593 GCF_042889305.1 Streptomyces sp. NPDC002619
TGACTGCCTGACGGGTCGTCGGGAGCGGACGCCGGATCGCCCTGGCGGCGATCCGTCTTTCCCTGCCCTGCCCCGCAGGAGTCCGATTCCTCCCCCGCCCGAAGGCGGGGGTTTCCTCGGAGGTTCCCGATGACGGCGGACACCACCGTGGGGAGCGGTGCCTGGATCCGGCGCTTCCACCCCGGCCCCGACGGCGCGCCCCGCCTGGTGTGCCTGCCGCACGCCGGCGGCTCGGCGTCGTACTTCTTCCCGGTGTCGCGGCAACTGGCCTCCGTGGCCGACGTCCTGGCGGTCCAGTACCCGGGCCGCCAGGACCGCCGGCACGAGCCGTGCGTCGACAGCATCCCCGCCCTGGCGGACGTGCTCGCCGCGGAGCTGCGGCCGTACGGCGACCGGCCGCTGACCCTGTTCGGCCACAGCATGGGCGCCTCCCTCGGCTTCGAGGTGGCACTGCGCCTGGAGGCCACCGGGGTGACAGTGCGTCATCTGTTCGCCTCCGGGCGGCGGGCCCCGTCCACGCCCCGGGACGAGCGGGTGCACCTGCGGGACGACGACGGCCTCATCGCCGACATCAAGCGGCTCAGCGGTACGGACTCACAGGTGCTCGGCGACGACGAGATCATGCGCATGATCCTCCCGGCGATCCGGGCCGACTACCGGGCGGCGGAAACCTACCGCTACACGCCCGGCCCGCCGCTCACCTGCCCGGTCACCGTCCTGACCGGGGACGCCGACCCGCACGTCACCGACGAGGAAGCGCGGGCCTGGGAGCGGCACACCACCGGCCCCTTCGACCTGAAGGTCTTCACCGGCGGCCACTTCTACCTCAACTCCCAGGCCGCTGCGGTCATCTCGGTCATCGAGAAGGCGCTGAGGGGATGAGGCGGGGTCCGCTACAGGGGTGGCGCTCCTGCAGATAGGGGTTGTTGAGCCCATGGGAAAGCCTTGACCTTGTCTTTGACATCGCTTTTCTGAACGCAACCCCCCAGGAGACCCGTATGACCGACGGGAACAGGCGGTTCACCATGGCCCTGTGCGGAAAACGGGCCAAGTGGCTGGTGGTGATCGGCTGGCTCATCGTGGCCGCTGCCCTCGGGCCACTGGCCGGAAAACTCGACGACGTCAAGGACGAGGGCAGCACGGCGGTACTGCCCCGCAACGCGGAGTCGGTGCAGGTCCTGCACGAACTGGAGAAGTTCCGTACCGACCACGACGTGATCGCCGCGGTGACGGTGTACAGCCGCACCGCCGGCATCACGCACGGCGACCGGGCCAAGGCCGACAAGGACCGGGCCGCCTTCCGCGAACACCTCGCCGAGGGCGAGAAGATGCCCGCCACCATGGCCTCGAAGGACGGCAAGGCCCTCATGGTCGTCGTCCCGCTGAACCGGGTGGACGGTGCCGCCACGGCCGACGAGGTCAAGGAGATGCGCACCACCGCACGGTCCGGCGCGCCCGCCGGACTCGACGTGGAGATCGGCGGCCCGGCGGGCCAGCAGAGCGACTACGTGGGGGCGTTCGAGAACCTGGATGCCGCGTTGATGGGCATCACGAGCACCGTCGTGATTGTCCTGCTGCTGCTCATCTACCGCAGCCCGTTCCTGTGGCTGTTCCCCATCCTGTCCGTCGGCTTCTCCCTGGTGGCCACGCAGGGCACCACCTACCTGCTCGCCAAACATGCCGACCTGCCCGTCGACCCGGGCAGCGCCAGCATTCTGATGGTCCTCGCCTTCGGCGTCGGCACCGACTACGCCCTGCTCCTGATCGCCCGTTACCGCGAGGAGCTGCACCAGTACGAGGACCGGCACGTCGCCATGGCCGTGGCCCTGCGCAAGGCCGGGCCCGCCATCATCGCCTCCGGCGCCACCGTGGTCGCCGGGCTGCTCTGCCTCGCCTTCGCCGACGTCAACTCCTCGCGCAGCCTGGGCCTGGTCGGCGCGGTCGGCGTGCTGTGGTCCTTCGTGGCGATGCTGACCGCGCTGCCCGCGCTCCTGGTGATCGCCGGACGCTGGGTCTTCCTGCCGTTCCGGCCCAAGTACGGCACCCCGCCCCGCTCCCACCGCAGCATCTGGGGCAAGGTCGGTGCCGCCGTGGCCCGGCGTCCGCGGCCCGCATGGGTGCTCTCCCTCGGCCTGATCGCCGCCGCCGCGGCAACCGTCCTCGGCATGAACGTGGGCATCGGGCAGGCCGAGGTCTTCCAGGACAAGCCCGAGTCCGTGGTCGCCCAGGAGAAGATCGCCCAGCACTACCCGGCGGGCGCCTCCGGACCGGCCCTGATCGTGGCCCGGGCCGGCAGCGCCGACGCGGTGACCGCGGCGGCCCGCAAGACCGACGGAGTGGCCTCGGTCCTCACCCCCACCCGCTCGCCCGACGGCTCGCTCGTCTCGATCGAAGCCGTCCTCAAGGACGCGCCCGACAGCGACGGCGCCGCCCGGACCGTCGACGCGCTGCGCGACTCCGTGCACGCGGTCGCCGGAGCACACGCGGTCGTCGGCGGTACGGCGGCCGAACGCTCCGACACCGAGCGGGCGTCCGACCAGGACCTGCGGACCGTCATCCCGCTCGTGCTCGGCGTCATCCTGGTCGTCCTCGTCCTCCTGCTGCGGTCCCTCGTGGCCCCGCTGCTGCTCCTGCTGACCGTGGTGGTCTCGTACCTCGCGGCCCTCGGCGCGAGCAACATCGTCTTCGAGCAGGTCCTCGGGCAGAGCGGCGTCGACTGGACGATCCCGCTGGTGGCCTTCGTGTTCCTGGCCGCCCTCGGCATCGACTACAACATCTTCCTGATGACCCGGGTCCGTGAGGAGACGGTGCTGCACGGCCACGACCACGGCGTGGTGCGCGCGCTCGGCGGCACCGGCGGAGTCATCTCCTCCGCCGGCGTCGTCCTCGCCGCCACCTTCGCGGTGTTCGCCGCGATGCCGGTCACCAACATGATCCAGATGGGCATCGTGGTCGCCCTCGGCATCCTCGTGGACACCTTCCTGGTCCGTACGGTCCTGGTGCCCGCCCTCGTCCTCGACGCGGGCCGCGCCACCTGGTGGCCCGGCAGGCTCTTCCGCGACCTGGGCCGCCGGCCGCGCACCGTCCCGGTGGCGGGCAACCAGCCGGGCTCCCGGATCGGCGCGCCGCTCTGAGCGGACCGGGGCCCGGCCCGCGCCGCCGCCCCCTTTTTCTTTAGGGGGGCGGCAGCGCTGTTTAGGGGGTCGAACGCGTGGCTCGAGCGGCCCCCACTTGGTTTCAATCGGTACGTGGCCGAATCGGTGCGGACCAGGACACCGACCCATTCCACGGCCGGCCGATCCAGCTGAAGGGAATGTCTTCCTCATGTCCATCGCGTCCACTGCGCCTGCCTCGACCCGACCGGTCGGCCCTCTGTTCTCACCGGTGACGCTGGGCGGCGTACCGCTCAAGAACCGTTTCGTCATGGCACCGATGACCCGCAGCATGTCTCCGGGGGGAGTACCGGGAGCGGACGTCGCGGCGTACTACGCGCGGCGCGCGCAGCACGGCGTGGGCCTGATTGTCACCGAAGGCACCGTGGTCGACCACCCGGGCTCCTCCTACAACCCGGCCGTGCCCCACTTCTACGGCGAGGAGGCGCTGGCCGGCTGGGCCGAGGTGGTGCGTCAGGTGCACGCCGCCGACGGCAAGATATTCGCCCAGCTGTGGCACGTCGGCCTCGACCCGCTGGCCGGCGAGGCGCTCGGCGAGGGCACGAAGCTGGTCGGCCCCTCCGGGCTCGTCGCCCCCGGCCAGCAGGTGACCGAGCCGATGACCCAGGAGCAGATCGACGCCGTGGTCGAGGCGTTCGCGCAGGCCGCCGCCGACGCCGAGCGGCTCGGCTTCGACGGCGTCGAACTGCACGGCGGGCACGGCTACCTGATCGACCAGTTCTTCTGGGCGGGCACCAACCAGCGCACCGATGGCTACGGCGGCGACATCGTGGCCCGGACCCGGTTCGCCGTGGAGATCATCGACGCCGTACGGTCCCGGGTGAGCCCCGACTACCCGGTGGTGCTGCGCTTCTCGCAGTGGAAGACCGCCGACTTCACCGTCCGCCTCGTCGAGAACCCGCAGGAGCTGGAGGAGTTCCTCACGCCCTTCGCGGAGGCCGGCGTCACCGCCTTCCACTGCTCGACCCGGCGCTTTTGGACACCCGAGTTCGAGGGCTCGGACCTGAACCTGGCGGGCTGGACCAAGAAGCTCACCGGCAAGCCGGTCATCACCGTCGGCTCGGTCGGCCTCGACGGCGACTTCGTCACGATGTTCGCCGAGGGCACCGGGGCGGCCACCGAGGGCATCGGCGGCGTCCTGGACCGGCTCGAACGCGAGGAGTTCGACCTCGTCGCGGTGGGCCGGGCCCTGCTCGGCGACGCGGAGTGGGTCGCCAAGATCCGTGACGGCCGCGCCGACGAGCTGAACTCCTTCAGCCCGGCGGCGCTGGCCACGCTCGACTGACCGTCGGTAGAGCGCGGCCGTGCGGGACTCGCCGGCCGCGTTGGCGGTAACGGCGCCGTGCGCTGGTGCGACTGCCCGCAGCTACGCGGGGCTGCGCAGCCCGTGCGGCCCCCACCCCGTAGCGCTCACGCTCCCAACCCTGCCCGAGAGGACACCGAACGTCATGTCCGACGTCGCCCAGGCCGAGACCAGTCAGTGCCCGGCCCATGCCACCCCTTCCGCCGGCGACGACAGCGCCGCGCTTCCCTTCCCGTTCATCCGCAAGTGCCCCCTGAGCACGCCCGACGAGTACGCCGAACTGCGCTCGCAGAGCCCGGCGACCAAGGTGCAGCTGCGGCTGTCGGGCGCGCCGGCCTGGCTGCTCACCCGGTACGAGGACGTCAAGAAGGTCCTCGGCGACCCGGCGATGAGCTCCAACGCCAAGCTGCCCGGCTACCCGTTGCAGTTTTCGGTGCCGGAAGAGGTCCTGCAGTTCATCAAGTTCCCGTTCTCGGCGCTCGACGCCCCCGAGCACACGACCCAGCGCCGCCTGGTGATCCCCGAGTTCACCGCGCGCCGTATCCAGTCGCTCAAGCCGCGCATCCAGCAGATCGTCGACGAGCGGATCGACGCGATGCTCGCCCAGGGCGGCACCGTGGACCTGGTGAAGGAGCTGGCCGCACCGGTCCCCTCCCTGCTGTTCTGCGAGATGCTGGGCGCCGACCCGGAGGACATCGACTACTTCCGGCGGTACTCCGAGGTCACCATGAACCGGAACTCCACCCAGGAGGAGATCACCGTCCTCTACACCGAGATGGACGGGTTCCTGGGCCGGCTGATCGAGAAGAAGGAGCAGGAGCCCGGGGACGACCTGCTCAGCCGACTGGTCGCCAAGAACCGCGAAGAGGCGGGCCTCGAGCTCGCCGACCTGGTGTCCATCGCCCGGCTGCTGGTCGTGGCGGGCTTCGACACCACCGCCAACATGATCGGCCTGGGCACGCTGGTGCTGATGCAGAACCCGCAGGTGGCCGACGAACTGCGCGCCGACCCGTCGCTGACCCGCAAGGCCGTCGACGAGCTGCTGCGCTTCCTGTCCATCGCGGACTCCGCGACCGTCCGTGTGGCGACGGCGGACATCGAGGTGGGTGGCATCACCATCCGCGCCGGCGAGGGCGTCATCGCCAGCAACGGCGCCGCCAACTGGGACGCGACGGTCTTCGAGAACCCGGACACCCTCGACATCCACCGCGACTCCAAGAACCACCTGGCCTTCAGCTACGGCGCCCACCAGTGCCTCGGCGCGAACCTCGCCCGGGTTCAGCTGGAGATCGTCTTCAGCGCGCTGCTGGCCCGGATCCCCACGCTGCGGCCAGCCGTTCCGGTCGAGGAGCTGTCGTTCATGCACGGCGGTCACATCTACGGTCTGCACGAGCTGCCCGTCACCTGGTGAGGAGGGGTCGACATGCGCGTCTCCGTCAACCGCGGACGCTGCGTAGGCTCCGGCTCCTGCGCGCTCGCCGTCCCGAAGGTCTTCGAGCAGAGCCCCAAGGACGGCCGCGTCGTCCTGGTCACCGAAACCCCGACCCCCGAACTCCACGAGCCCACAGAGGAAGCAGCCGACTTCTGCCCGGTCTCGGCCATCATCATCACCTGACCCCCCGGTTTTGAACCCCACACCGCCGGCCCACGCCCTCCTGCCAGAGGAGCGGCGCGGGCCGGCGGTGTGCGTTCGGCCTCCCGGGGAGCGGGATGCGGAAGTCGCTCTTCTGGAGGGGCGCTCCGGTCGGAGGGGCCGGAGGTGCCGGCCGGCGGCAGGCGCAGGTGTCCGCACATGACGCCGGTCGCCCGCCGGAGGGATGGCGGGCGACCGGAGATCAGGGGGAGGGACGGGAGGATCAGGCGGTTTCGACCACCTTGGCCAGGCGCTTGAGGCCCAGGACGAGGTTCGTGCTGAGGAACTTGCCGATCGCCTCGCCGACTTCGGCGCTCTGCGGACCGTCGAGGATGGCCGAGTGCGTGATCGTCACGCCGCCCTTGCCGTTGTCGACGGCGCGCAGGCTAGTGCGCAGGAACGTCTCGTCCTTCACGCCCGACTCCGAGGTGGGCGCCATGCACTCCAGCGTGAAGCCCTCGTTCTCGACGACGTCGACGAGGGTGAACGGCACCGGCTGCGGGTGGTGACCCTGCTCCGGGTCCTGCTCGATCACGCCCTTGACGCCGGAGACGATCGGCCCCTCGACGCGGATCGTGCTGACGTCGTTGTACCACTCGCGCCAGGACGGCAGGTCGGTGTAACGGGCCCACACCGCCGCCGGAGTGGCCTTGGCCTCCACAGTGTGTTCAAACTTCCACATAGTTACCTTCCACGTCTGACGGCCAGTGAGAACGCGGCGAACCGCAAGCCGGCCGACCGCTATTACATGAAGTCACATACGCGGCCGCGGTATCCAGTGTTCGGACCCCCTAAGCCTCTTCGGCCACACCGCTCCGCGGGAATCTAGGGGGGAGATATCAGGGACTTAGGGGGTCGGCCGTATGGAGTGGCCGAGACTCGGCTGGATTTAATGAATCGCCAGTGCATTCCCGTGAGGTCTCGGAGCTGAAGCGATGATTAAACTGCCGGAGCCGGACGGTACGCTCACCTCGTACCGGCCGAACCCGTCCCCGCGTGAATTCACCGCGGTGGCCACGCCGTTCAGCAAGCGGTCCATCCTTGCGACGGCACACGTCGTCGGTGACCCGCTGGCGCCCAACGAGCCGTTCGGCCCGCCCGTCGGCCCGCCGCCCGAACAGCGCCTGGACTGGGACGCCACCCTGGCCTTCCGCCGCCATCTGTGGTCGTACGGCTACACCGTGGCCGAGGCCCTCGACACCTCGCACCGCGGCATGGGCCTGGACTGGCCGGGCGCCGCGGAGCTGATCCGCCGCTCCGGCGCGGAGGCCCGCGCGGTCGGCGGCCGGCTGGCCGCGGCCATCACCACCGACCAGCTCGACCCGTTCGCCCCGCACTCCCTCAAGGAGGTCGCCGCGGCCTTCGAGCAGCAGCTCGAGGTCGTGGAGGAGGCGGGCGCGCAGGCCATTATCATGTGCAGCCCGCAGCTGGCCGCCGTGGCGCAGGGCCCCGACGACTACGCCGAGGTGTACGGCAACCTCCTGCGGCAGGCCTCCAAGCCGGCTGTCATCCACTGGATCCTGCCGGAGTGGATCCCCTTCCACGCGGGCTACTTCGGCCACCAGGACCTGGACGCCGCCTACGACGCCCTGATCGACCTGGTCAAGCAGCACCGGAACAAGGTCGACGGCGTCAAGCTCGCCCCGGTGACCGTGGAGCGCCAGATCGAGCTGCGCCGCCGCCTGCCCGAGGGCGTGCGCTTCTACACCAGCGACACCGACGCGTACCCCGAGCTGATCCTCGGCGACGGGCAGGGCTTCAGCGACGGCCTGTCCCCGGTGTTCGACCCGGTCGCGCCGCTGGCCGCACAGGCACTGCGGGCCCTGGACGACGGCGACGCCGCCACCGCCCGCACGCTGTTCGACGAGACGCTCGAGCTGAACCGGCACGTCTTCGTCGGCCCGCTGCGCAGCACCCTCTTCTTCAAGACGGGCCTGGTCTTCCTCGGCTGGCTGGCCGGCCACGCGAGCCACTTCCGGATGGTGTGGGGCGAGCAGTCGGCCCGCTCCGTACCGCACCTGGCGACCGCCTACCGGCTCGCGGACTTGCTCGGCCTGTTCCCGGACCCGGCCCTGGCCGAGCGGCGCATGAAGACCTACCTCGCCACGTGCGGGATCGAGAACTGACAGCACGGACCAGCACAGACAGCACTCACAGCACCGAGGACCACCGGCAGTGCAGGAAGGAAGCGCGCAATGACCAGGGCAGTAGTGCTCGGTGGCGGAATGGCGGGGGTGCTCGCCGCGGTTGCGCTGAGCCGATACGCCGACGCCGTCACCATCGTCGAGAGCGACCGTTACCCGGACACCCCGGCCCCCCGCCGCGGGCTGCCGCAGGGGCATCACAACCACATGTTCATGCGCGGTGGTGTCGAGGCGCTGGAGTCCCTGCTGCCGGGCATCACCGAGGAGCTGCACGCGGCCGGCGCCAAGCGTCGCGCGCTGCCCTCGGGCAACCTGACCCGGTCCGGCGAGGGCTGGTTCCGCCGCCAGCCCAGCTCCGCGTACGTGGTGCTGTGCAGCCGCGACCTGACCGACCACGTGGTGCGCGGCAGGGCCCTGGCAGACGAGCGGATCACCGTGCTGCAGGGCACCAGGGTGACCGGCCTGACCGGTAGCGCCGAGCGGGTCACCGGGGTGCGGATCCAGCCGGAGGGCGAGGAGGAGCGGACCCTCACCGCCGATCTGGTCATCGACGCGACCGGACGCCGCTCCAAGGCCCCCGACTGGCTCGGCGCGATCGGCGCGCCCGCGGTGTACGAGGAGGTCGTGGACGGCGGATTCGCCTACGCCAGCCGCGTGTTCGAGGCACCGCCCGGACTGCGCGACGATTTCCCCGGCGTGCTCATCCAGGCGCAGGCCGGCACCGGCAAGCCCGGCCGCGGCGCGGCGCTGCTGCCCAATGAGGGCCGCCGCTGGATCGTCACCCTCTTCGGCACCCGGGGCGCCGTGCCGCCCACCGACGAAGAGGGCTTCGTGGAGTTTGCGCGCGGCACCCGGCACCCGGTCATCGCCGAGCTGATCGACAAGGCCCGGGCGGTGTCCGAGATCCGCCCCTACCGCGGCATGGCCAACCGGCGCCGCTACTACGAGAAGCTGCCGGTCCCCGAGGGCTTCGTTGCCACCGGCGACTCGCTGATGGCGCCCAACCCGAACTACGGCACCGGCATGTCCCAGGCCGCCCGCCAGGCCGTCGCCCTGCGCGAGACGCTGCGCCGCCACCGCGGCCTGCGCCCCGGCCTGGCCCGCAAGGCGCAGAAGGCGCTCGCCCGGATCGCCGTGGCGCCCTGGGTGGCCGCCACCACGCAGGACCACTTCTTCCCGGACGTGCAGTCCAACGCCAAGCGTCGGCCGAGCCCGTCCCAGCAGCGCCTCAACGAGCGGGTCACCAAGGTCGCGGCGGAGAACGGCCGGATCGCGGAGGCGGTGTTCAACGCCGCCGCCCTGTCCGGTTCGCCTTTGGCGATCTTCTCCCTCGCAAACCTGCTGGCCATTCTGCGCGGGCCGCGCTTGCCGGAATTGACCGCGGCTCAAGCAATAGCCCAGTTCCCTGAATTCGGCGACATCCTGGCACACGCCCAGGAAATCGATCACGTCGGTTCCGGAAACTGATTTTCCGTTTCCCGGGTGCCCCGCTCCGGGGTACCCGGGTATTTCGCGAAATCTGGCCCCGATTCAGTAGTAGGGGTGCCGGTGACCACCTCTGGGGTTGGCCCCCGGAGCCCGTATGAGTAGCGTCGTGGCCGTCCACTGCCACAACGGAATGCAAGCATGCGACACGCAGTCGAGGGGGTGGCCCGGGTGGGCGCTGAGGAATTCTCTGGGGTGATTCCGTGGATCGTCTCGGGGAAGAGCGCGAACGCGCTGCGGGCACAGGCCGAGAAGCTGTGGAAACACGTGACGGCCCGGCCCGGGGAACGCCCGGCCGACATCGGTCTGTCGCTCGCCACGACCCGGGCCAGGCTCGGGCACCGGGCGGTCGTGCTCGGTACGGACCGTGAAACCCTGCTCGACTCCCTGTCCGCCTTCGCCGGGAGCGGCACCGGAGCCCCGGTCGTCTCCGGCGCGGCGCCCGGCGGTGAGCCGCGCACCGTCTTCGTCTTCCCCGGCCAGGGCTCGCAGTGGGACGGCATGGCCGTCGAACTGCTCGACCAGTCAGCGGTGTTCGCCGCGCAGATGACCGCCTGCGGCCAGGCCCTGGCCGAGTTCGTCGACTGGGACCTCATCGGCGTGCTGCGCGGCCGAGAGGGCCAGCCGAACCTCGAACCGGTGGACGTCGTCCAGCCGGTGCTGTGGGCCGTCATGGTCTCGCTCGCCGCACTGTGGCGCTCCTACGGCGTCGAGCCCTGCGCGGTCGTCGGACACTCCCAGGGCGAGATCGCCGCGGCCACCGTCGCCGGGGCCCTCTCCCTTAAGGACGGCGCCCGCGTCGTCGCCCTGCGCAGCCAGGTCATCAAGCAGCGGCTGGCCGGCAAGGGCGGCATGATGTCCGTACCGCTGCCCGCGGCCGAGATGTCCACCCGCCTCGCCCGCTGGGACGGCCGGCTCCAGCTGGCCGCCGTCAACGGCACCTCCACCGCCGTCGTGTGCGGCGAGACCGACGCCCTCGACGAGCTGTTCGCCGAGCTGACCGAGGAAGACGTCCGGGTCCGCCGGATCCCGGTGGACTACGCCTCCCACTCGCACTTCGTGGAGGAGATCCAGGACCAGCTCCTCGAGGTCCTCGCACCCGTCGCCCCCCGCTCGGTCCGGCTCCCGTTCTACTCCACGGTGACCGGCGACATCCTGGACACCGCCGGGCTGAACGCCGAGTACTGGTACACCAACCTGCGCCGGACCGTCCGCTTCGACGAGGCCACCCGGGCCCTGCTGCGGGACGGTTTCACCCTGTTCGTGGAGCCGACGGCGCACCACATCCTCAAGAACGGCGTCCAAGAGTCGGTCGACGCCGCCGAGAAGTCGGCCGGTGTGGTCGGCTCGTTGCGCCGCAACGAGGGCGGCCTGCTCAGGTTCGCCACCTCGCTCGCCGAGGCCTGGGTGCGCGGCGCCCCAGTGGACTGGGCAGGCTTCTTCGACGGCACCGGCGCCCGGACGACCGACCTGCCGGGCTATGCCTTCCAGCGCAAGCGCTACTGGCGCAAGGTGCCCACCGTCGGCGGCGGGGTGCCCGACCTCGGTCAGGTCGGCGTCGAACACCCGCTGCTGGCCGCCGCGGTGGAGACCGCCGAGTCCGGCGGCCACGTGTTCACCGGCCGGCTCTCGCTGAGCACCCACCCCTGGCTCGCCGACCACGAGGCGCTCGGCACCGTACTGTTGCCGGGCACCGCCTTCGTGGAGCTGGCGATCCGGGCCGGCGACCAGGCCGGCTGCGGCACGCTGGACGAACTGACCCTGCACGCGCCGCTCGTGCTACCCGAGCGCGGGGGAGTGGCCCTGCAGGTGCTGCTCGGCACCCCCGACGACTTTGGCGCCCGCACCGTCGGCATCCACTCCCGCGCCGACGGCGAGGACCAGCCCTGGATCCGGCACGCCTCCGGCGTACTGACCCCGCAGATCTCCGACGCGGGCTTCGACTTCGCCCAGTGGCCGCCTGCCGGCGCCGAACCGATCGGCCTGGACGGCGCCTACGAGCGGCTGTTCGGCCGCGGCTACGCCTACGGCCCGGTCTTCCAGGGACTGACGGCCGCCTGGCGGCGCGGTGGCGAGCTGTTCGCCGAGGTGACCCTGCCGGAGCAGGCGCACGCCGACGCCCAGGCGTTCGGCCTGCACCCGGCGCTGCTGGACGCGGCCCTGCACGCCGAACTCGTCGGCGCAGAGGGGCAGGACGAGGGGGAAACGGTCCTGCCCTTCGCCTGGACCGGAGTCAGGCTGCACGCCGTCGGCGCGACCGCGCTGCGGGTGCGGATCGTCACCGACGAACAGGGCAACACCCTGCTGGAGGCTGCCGACACCAGCGGCAACCCCGTCGTCAGCGTCGAGTCCATCGTGGCCCGCGCGGTCTTTGCCGGACAGCTGGAGTCCGCGAGCGGCCGCCGTGAACTGCCCTACCGCCTGAACTGGACCGCCGTGCCTGTGGACGGCGCTGCCCAGGACACCGACCTCGTTCACGTCACCGACCTGGACGAGCTCGACCCCGACCAGCCCGTCCCGTCCACCGTGGTCGTCGACTTCGACGCCCCCGGCACCGAGGGCACCCTCGAGGGCGTCCGCCTCACCGCCCACCGCGCCCTGGACCTCGTACAGACCTGGCTCGGCGACGACCGGTACGGCGAGTCGCACCTGGTCGTCCTCACCCACGGCGCCGTCGCCGCCCCCGGCGACCCCGCGCCCTTGCTCACCCTCGCCCCCGCCTGGGGCCTGCTGCGGGCCGCGCAGGCCGAGAACCCCGGCCTGTTCACCCTGGCCGACCTGGACGACACCGAAGCCTCCCGCCGCGCCCTGCCCGCCGCCCTGACCACCGGCGAACCCGAACTCGCGCTGCGCGACGGCACGTTGTGCGCGCCCCGGCTGGCCCGCACCGCCGAGAACGCCGCCCCCGCCGAGCCGGCCGCGCTCGACCCCGAGGGCACCGTCCTCATCACCGGCGGCACCAGCGGCCTCGGCGCCCTCGTCGCCCGCCACCTGGTCGCCGAACACGGCGTACGACACCTGCTGCTGACCAGCCGCCGCGGCGCCGCCGCGCCCGGCGCCACCGCCCTGCGCGACGAACTCGCCGCCGCCGGCGCCACCGTCACCCTCGCCGCCTGCGACGTCTCCGACCGGGCGGCGCTCGCCGACCTGCTCGGCACCGTCCCCGACGAGCACCCCCTCACCGCCGTGATCCACGCGGCGGGCGTCCTCGACGACGGCACCGTCGCCGCCCTCACCCCCGAGCGCCTCGACACCGTCCTCGCCCCGAAGGCCGACGCCGCCTGGCACCTGCACGAACTCACCGCCGGCCACGACTTGGCGTTGTTCGCGCTGTTCTCCTCCGCCGCCGGCACCCTCGGCGCCGCCGGGCAGGCCAACTACGCCACCGCCAACGTCTTCCTCGACGCCCTCGCCGCCCACCGTCGCGCGGCCGGACTGCCGGCCACCTCCATGGCGTGGGGCCTGTGGGCCGAGGCCACCGGCATGACCGGAGACCTCGACGAGGCCGACACCGAACGCCTGCGCCGCCAGGGCTTCCCCGCCATGACCACGGCCGAGGGTCTCGCCCTGTTCGACCAGGCGCTCACCGCCGAAGAGCCGCTCCTGCTGCTGCTCCGCCTGGACCTGGCCGCCCTGCGTGCCCAGGCCGGCGCCGGCAGCCTGCACAGCGTCCTCGGCGACCTGGTGCGCGTCCCCGTCCGCAAGACGGCCCGCACCGGCGGCGCGGACGGCAGCTCGCTGGCCGACCGGCTGGCACGACTGCCGGAGCCCGAGCGCGACACCCTTCTGCTCGACCTCGTCTGCTCGCACGTCGCTGACGTCCTCGGCCACGACTCCGCCGACGCCGTCGAACCCGACCGGGCCTTCAAGGAGCTCGGCTTCGACTCGCTGACCGCAGTCGAACTGCGCAACCGGCTCGGCGCCACCACCGGTCTGCGCCTGCCCGCCACCCTCGTCTTCGACCACCCCAGCGCCCGCGCCGCGGCCCAGTATCTGAAGGAGACGGCGCTCGGCTCCGCCGCGTCCGGGGCGCCCGCGCCCGCCGTCACCGCCGCCGCGGCCGACGAGCCGATCGCGATCGTCGCCATGGCCTGCCGCTTCCCCGGCGGCGTCGAGACCCCCGAGGACCTGTGGCGGCTCGTCGCCGACGGCACCGAGACGGTCTCCGCCTTCCCCACCGACCGTGGCTGGGACATCGAGGGCGTCTATCACCCCGAGCCGGGCACCCCCGGCCGCACCTACACGCGCTCCGGCGGATTCCTGTACGACGCCGCCGAGTTCGACGCCGAGTTCTTCGGCATCTCCCCGAACGAGGCCCTCGGCATGGACCCGCAGCAGCGGCTGCTCCTCGAGACCTCCTGGGAGATCTTCGAGCGGGCCGGCCTCGACCCCGCCACCCTCCGGGGCAGCCGCACCGGCGTGTTCACCGGCGCGATGTACCACGACTACGCCAACTCCCGCGCCACCGGCTCCATCAACTCAGGGCGTCTGTCGTACACATACGGGCTCGAAGGCCCCGCCGTCACCGTGGACACGGCCTGCTCGTCCTCCCTGGTCGCCCTGCACCTGGCGATCCAGGCGCTGCGCTCGGGCGAGTGCACCCTTGCCCTGGCCGGCGGCGTGACCGTGATGGCCACCACCGAGGTCCTCGTCGAGTTCGGCCTCCAGCAGGGGCTGTCCCCCGACGGTCGATGCCGCTCCTTCGCCCAGGACGCCGACGGCACCGGCTTCTCCGAGGGCGTCGGCCTGCTCCTCGTCGAGCGCCTCTCCGACGCCCGCGCCGCCGGCCACCCCGTGCTCGCCGTGGTCAAGGGCTCCGCCGTCAACCAGGACGGCGCCAGCAACGGCATCTCCGCCCCCAACGGCCCCGCCCAGCAGCGCGTCATCCGCCAGGCCCTCGCCAACGCCGGCCTCGGCCCGGCCGACGTCGACGTGGTCGAGGCGCACGGCACGGGCACCACCCTCGGCGACCCGATCGAGGCACAGGCGCTGCTCGCCACCTACGGCCAGGACCGCCCCGAGGACCGGCCGGTCTGGCTCGGCTCCATCAAGTCGAACATCGGCCACACCCAGGCCGCGGCCGGAGTCGCCGGCCTCATCAAGGTGATCGAGGCGATCCGCCACGGCGTCCTGCCGAAGACGCTGCACGCCGACACCCCCTCGACCAAGGTGGACTGGTCGGAGGGCAACCTGCGCCTGCTGGCCGAGACCCAGGAGTGGCCCGCCACCGACGGACCCCGCCGCGCCGCGGTCTCCTCCTTCGGCATCAGCGGCACCAACGCCCACGTCATCGTGGAACAGGCCCCCGAGCAGCCCGACCGGTCCGAGCAGTCCGCCGATGCCGGCGCAGCACCTTCGGGCGTACTGCCCTGGCTCCTGTCCGGCCGCACCCCGCAGGCCCTGCGCGCCCAGGCCGCCAAGCTCGCCGCCTGGCTCGGCACCGGCCCGCAGGCCGACGCGCCGGACATCGCCCAGTCGCTCGCCGTCGAACGCACCGCCTTCGAACACCGCGCCGCGGTGCTCGCCGAGGACCACGACCAGGCCCTGCGCACCCTCATCGCCCTCGCCGAGGGCGACCTCCCCGCCACGGCGGTGAGCGACCGGGCCCGCACCTCCGGCCGCAAGCTCGCCTTCCTCTTCACGGGGCAGGGGGCACAACGGCTAGGCATGGGACGGGAGTTGTACGACACCTTCCCCGAGTTCGCCGAGGCCTTCGACGCCGTCCTCGCCGAGCTGGACCTCCCGCTCAGGGACGTGGTCTGGGGTGAGGACGCCGAACAGCTCAGCCGTACCGAGTTCACGCAGCCCGCGCTGTTCGCGATCGAGGTCGCGCTGTACCGGCTGGTGGAGTCGTGGGGCATCAAGCCCGACTACCTGGCCGGCCACTCCATCGGCGAGTTCGCCGCCGCGCACGTCTCCGGCGTTCTGTCACTCGCCGACGCGGCCCGACTCGTCGCCGCACGCGGCCGGTTGATGCAGGCCCTGCCCGAGGGCGGCGCCATGGCCGCCCTACAGGCCACCGAGGACGAGGTACGTCCGCTGCTCGCCGACGGTGTCGGCATCGCCGCCGTCAACGGCCCCACCGCGGTCGTGGTCTCCGGCGTCGAGGCCGAAGTACTGCGCGTCAAGGCGCACTTCGAGGCCGAGGGCCGTAAGACCGCCCGGCTCAAGGTCTCGCACGCCTTCCACTCGCCGCTGATGGAGCCCATGCTCGACGAATTCCGTTCCGTCGCACAGCAGCTGACGTACGGCGAGCCGTCCATACCCATCGTCTCCACCGTCACCGGCCTCTCCATCGACGCCGACGAGATCGGCACCCCCGAATACTGGGTCCGCCACGTCGGCGCGACCGTCCGCCACGCCGACGCGGTGGCCCGGCTCGAGGCGCTGCAGGTCGGGACGTTCGTCGAGATCGGCCCGGACGCCGCACTGACCGCCACCGGCGCCGAATGCCTGACCGGCGGGGACGAGGCCGACGCCGTGTTCGTGGCCGCGCTGCGCCGGGGCCGCGAGGAGCGGCGGGAGCTGGCGGCGGCTGTCGCGCTGGCCCACTGCCGGGGTGTCGCCGTCGACTGGCGGGCGTACTTCGCCGGACACCCGGGCCACCGGGTCGAGCTGCCGACGTACGCGTTCCAGCGCCGCCCCTACTGGCTCGCCGAGACCGGCGGCGACGGGGTCGTCGTCATCGGCTCTGGGGCCGGTGCCCCAGAGCAGGACGACGTCGACACCGGGCGTTGGCGGGAGATCCTCGCCCTGCCCGACGGCGAACGGGAGCGGGCCGTACTGACCCTGGTCCGCGGCCAGGTCGCCGCGGTGCTCGGCCACGAGTCGGCCGACGCGATCGAGCCCGACCGGGCCTTCACCGAGCTCGGCTTCGACTCGGTGGCGGCGGGCGAACTGCGCAAGCGGCTCACGCGTCTCACCGGGCACGGCCTGCCGGCGACCCTCGCCTTCGACCACCCCAACTCCCAGGCGGTGGCGGCCCTGCTGCTCCAGGAGGACTCGTCAGCCGAGGCCGGAGCGGCCCAGCCGCTCCTCGCGGAACTCGACCGCGTCGAAGCGGTCCTGTCCGCCGCCCCCGAGCTGAACGGCGACACCGACCGGATCACCACCCGGCTCGAGGCCCTGCTGCGCGCCTGGCGCGACGCCCGGGAGAGGGCGGCCGAAGAGCAGACCGACGACGACTTCGCCACGGCCAGCGACGACGAGCTCTTCCAGGCACTGGACAACCTCGAGATTGGTTCATGAGCGATGGGGACTGACGACAAACTTCGTGACTACCTCAGGCGCGCGACGGCCGATCTCCAGCAGACCAGGCGCTGGCTGCGCGAGGCCGAGGCCAAGGACCGCGAGCCGATCGCCATCGTCGCCATGAGCTGCCGGTACCCGGGCGACGTCACCTCGCCCGAGGACCTGTGGGATCTCGTGGACTCCGGCCGGGACGCCATCTCGTACTTCCCGGACAACCGCGGCTGGGACACCGAGGCGCTCTACGACCCCGAGCCCGCCAAGCCCGGCAAGACGTACAGCCGCGAGGGCGGATTCCTGCACGACGCCGGGTACTTCGACGCCGACTTCTTCAAGATGAGCCCCAAGGAGGCCAAGGAGACCGACCCGCAGCAGCGGCTGCTCCTGGAAACCGCCTGGGAGGCCCTGGAGCGGGCGGGCATCGACCCGGTCACCGTCAAGGAGACCAGGACCGGCGTCTTCGCCGGCGTCGTCTACCACGACTACCTCGTCGGCGGCGGCACCGGCAGCCTGGCCAGCGTCGCCTCCGGCCGCATCGCCTACACCCTCGGCCTCGAGGGCCCCGCGGTCACGGTCGACACGGCCTGCTCGTCCTCCCTGGTCGCCCTGCACCTGGCGGTCCAGGCACTGCGCTCGGGCGAGTGCACCCTCGCCTTCGCGGGCGGCGCGACCGTCATGGCCCACCCGCACTCCTTCGTCGGCTTCAGCCAGGACCGCGGACTGTCCCCCGACGGCCGCTGCAAGTCGTTCGCGGACGCCGCCGACGGCACCGGCTGGGGCGAGGGCGTGGGCATGCTCCTCGTCGAGCGTCTCTCGGACGCCCGCGCCAACGGCCACCCCGTGCTCGCGGTCGTCCGCGGCTCCGCCGTCAACCAGGACGGCGCCAGCAACGGCATCTCCGCCCCCAACGGCCCCTCCCAGCGCCGGGTCATCCAGCAGGCCCTGGCCTCGGCGCAGTTGACCGCCGACCAGGTCGACGCGGTGGAGGCACACGGCACGGGCACAGTCCTCGGCGATCCGATCGAGGCACAGGCCCTGCTCGCCACGTACGGACAGGGGCGGCCCGCGGACCGGCCCCTGTGGCTGGGCTCCCTCAAGTCGAACATCGGGCACGCCCAGGCCGCCGCCGGCGTCGGCGGCATCATCAAGGTCGTCGAAGCACTGCGGCACGGCGTACTCCCGCGAACGCTGCACGTGGACGAACCCAGCGCCAAGGTCGACTGGTCCGACGGCGCGGTCCGGCTGCTCACCGAGCCCCGGGAGTGGCCCGCCACCCCGGGCCGCCCGCGCCGCGCCGGCATCTCCTCCTTCGGCTTCAGCGGCACCAACGGCCACGTGATCATCGAGGAGGCGCCGCCGGCCGAGGACACCGAGCCCGGCGGGACGACCTCCGGCGCGGCCACAGTCGTGCCCGTCGTCCTCTCAGGCAAGAGCCCCGACGCCCTGCGCGAACAGGCACGGCGCCTGCTCGCCCGCGCCGAGGCCGACGACGAGCCCACCCTCCTCGACCTCGGCCACTCCCTCGCCACGACCCGCACGGCCCTCCAGGACCGGGCGGCCCTCATCGCCACCGACCGCGCCGAACTGCTCCGCAGGCTCACCACCCTGGCCGAGGACCGCCCGTCACCCGGCGTCGTACAGAGCGGCGCCTCGCGGGACGACGGACTGACGGCGTTCCTGTTCACGGGGCAGGGGGCGCAGCGGCTGGGGATGGGGCGGGAGTTGTATGCCGCGTTCCCGGTGTTCGCGGAGGCCTTCGATGCCGTCCTGGCCGAGCTGGATCTGCCGCTGCGGGATGTGGTCTGGGGTGAGGACGCCGGGCGGCTGGGTCGTACGGAGTTCACGCAGCCTGCGCTGTTTGCGATCGAGGTGGCGCTGTTCAGGCTGGTGGAGTCGTGGGGTATCAAGCCTGACTACCTGGCCGGGCACTCGATCGGTGAGTTCGCCGCCGCGCACGTCTCGGGCATCCTGTCACTCGCGGATGCGGCCAGGCTGGTGGCTGCTCGTGGCCGGTTGATGCAAGCCCTGCCGGACGGCGGCGCGATGGTCGCCGTCCAGGCCTCGGAGGACGAGGTTCGTCCGCTGCTGGCCGACGGCATCGATATAGCCGCCGTCAACGGCCCCACCGCGGTCGTGGTCTCCGGCGTCGAGGCGGAAGCCCTCCGTATCAAGGCGCATTTCGAGGCCGAGGGTCGCAAGACGACCCGCCTGAAGGTCTCGCACGCTTTCCACTCGCCGCTGATGGAGCCGATGCTCGACGAATTCCGTACCGTCGCCCAGGAGTTGTCGTACGGCACCCCGTCCATTCCGCTCGTTTCCACCCTCACCGGCACTGCGGTGAGCGGCGAGCTGTCCGACCCGGAGTACTGGGTCCGTCACGTCCGTGAGGCCGTCCGCTTCGCTGATGCCGTGCGCGTGCTGGCGGACAAGGGCGTCACCACGTACCTCGAGCTCGGCCCGGACGCGGCCCTGACCGCGATGGGCCGGCAGACCGCCGAGGAGGCGGTGTTCGTGCCGTTGCTGCGCCGCGACCGCGACGAGGAGACCGAGCTGGTCACCGGTGTCGCGCTGGCCCACTGCCGGGGCGTCGGCGTCGACTGGCGGGCCTTCTTCGCCGAGCGCGGGGCCGGGCTGGTCGACCTGCCGACGTACGCCTTCCAGCGCCGCTGGTTCTGGCGTGACCCGGAGGCCGCCGCCACCGCCGCCGCGCCCGTCAGCGCGGACGCCGTGGACACGGCCGTGTGGAACGCGCTGGAGCGGACGGACGCCCACTCGCTGGCCGACCGGATCGGCGTGCCGGCGCCCGTGCTGGACGAGGTACTGCCCGCGCTGAAGGACTGGCGCCGCCGGCAGCGCGACGAGGCCCGCACAGACTCCTGGTGCTACCGCGTCGACTGGCAGCCCGCCGCACTGCCGTCCGCCGAGCGCACCACACCGGACGGGACCTGGCTGCTCGCCGTGCCCGAAGGACGTACCGACGACCCGCGCGTGCGTGCCGTCACCGAGGGGCTCGCCGCGCAGGGCGTGTGGACCGTACGGCTCGAGGTCGGCGACCAGGACCGGGAGGCGCTCGCCGGACAGCTGAGCGCCTACACGAACCTGGCCGGAACGCTGTCGCTGCTCGCCCTCGACGACCGCCCCCACCCCCGCCACGGGTCGCTGTCGCGCGGCACCACCGCCACCGTCACCCTGGTGCAGGCCCTCGAGGACGCCGCACTCGACGCCCCGCTGTGGTGCGTCACCGCCCAGGCGGTCGCCGCCGGCCCCGACGACGGGACCGCCGACCCCGCGCAGGCGGCCGTGTGGGGACTGGGCTCCGCCCTCGCACTGGACCTTCCCGAACGCTGGGGCGGCCTGCTCGACCTGCCCGCCGCCGTCGACGCCGAGACCGTGGGCCGGCTGTGCCAGGTGCTCGCCGCGCCCGGCGACGAGGACCAACTCGCCCTGCGCGGCGACCGGGTGCTCGGCCGCCGCATGGTCCGCACCCCGCTCACCGACCGGCCCGCCGCCCGCGACTGGACGCCCCGCGGTACGACCCTGATCACCGGCGGCACCGGAGGACTCGGCGCGCACGTCGCCCGGCTGCTCGCCGACCGGGGAGCCGAACACCTGGTGCTGACCAGCCGCCGCGGACCGGACGCCGACGGAGTCGCGGACCTGGTTGCCGAACTGGCCGCACGCGGCACCCGGGTCACCGTCGAGGCGTGCGACGTCGCCGACCGCGAGGCGGTGCGCCGCCTGCTCGAGGCGATCCCCGAGGACCGGCCGCTGACCGCGGTCGTGCACGCGGCAGGCGTCATGCAGCGCATCGCCCCGCTGTCCGACCTGACCCTGGAGGAATTCGCCGCCGTCGCCGACGCCAAGGCGGGCGGCGCCCGGCACCTCGACGAACTGCTCGGCGACCGCCCGCTGGACGCCTTTGTGCTGTTCTCCTCCGGATCGGCGGTCTGGGGCAGCACCGGACAGGCCGCCTACGGCAGCGCCAACGCCTACCTCGACGCACTCGCCCGCGCCCGCCGGGCCCGCGGCGCCACCGCGACCTCCGTCGCCTGGGGCTCGTGGGACGGCGGCATGGTCGACGCCGAACTCGGCGCGGCCCTCAGCCGGATCGGCACCCCGCCGATGGACCCCGGCCTCGCCGCCGCCGCGCTGGGCCGCATCCTCGACCGCGACCTGACGCACCTCGTCGTCGCCGACATCGACTGGGTGCGCTTCGCCCCCGTCTACACCATGGCCCGCCCCCGCCCGCTGATCGACGCGGTGCCGGAGACCCGGGCCGCCCTCGACCCGGGCGCGGCGCAGGGCGGCGCCGACCAGGAGGGGCCGGGCTTCGCCGCACGGCTGAAGGAGCTGCCCGCGGCCCAGCAGGGCCGGGCGGTCCTCGACCTCGTCCGCACCCACGTGGCGGCGCTGCTCGGCTACGACGACCCCGCCGCCCTCGACCCCGCCCGGCCCTTCACCGACCTGGGCTTCGACTCGGTGGCCGCCACCGACCTCAAGCAGGCGCTGTTCGCCGCGACCGGCCTGCAACTGTCGGCCACGCTCGTCTTCGACCACGCGACCCCGGCCGCGCTCACCGCCCACCTGCGCGACGAGCTGTGCCCCGAGACGGACGGCGGCGGGATCATGGCCGTCCTCGCGGAGCTCGACCGGCTCGAGGAGACCCTGGCGGCCCTGCCGCCCGAGGACGTCGAACGGCACCGCATCCCCGGCCGGCTCCAGACCCTCACGGCCCGGCTCGCCGGGACCGGCACGGGACCGTCGCCGGACGAGCAACTCGCCGACGACGCGAGCGCCGACGACGTCCTCGCCTTCATCGACAAGGAACTCGGCCTCGCCTGAGCGGGCCCGCTGCACCGGCACCACCACAGCACCAACTGAACGTGATCACCCAGGACCACCGGAACCATGCGTATCCCAAAGGATGTTGCGAGGCGGGCAGATGGCTGACGATCAGAAACTCCTCGGGTACCTCAAGCGGGTCACGGCCGATCTGGCCCAGACCCGCCGCAGGCTCCAGGAGTACGAGGCCAGGGAGCAGGACCCGATCGCAATCGTGGCCATGAGCTGCCGCTACCCGGGCGGGGTCGCCTCCCCCGAGGAGCTGTGGCGGCTGGTGGCCGACGGCGTCGACGCGGTCGGCCCCTTCCCGGCCGACCGGGGCTGGAACCTGGACTCCGTCGACGACCTCGAATTCGCGCGGCGCGGCGGATTCATGGACCGGGCGGCCGAGTTCGACCCCGCCTTCTTCGGGATCTCGCCGCGCGAGGCCGTGGCCATGGACCCGCAGCAGCGGCTGATGCTGGAACTGTCCTGGGAGGCGCTGGAGCGGGCCGGCATCCCCGCCGACAAGGTGCGCGGCGGCCAAGTGGCCGTCTTCGCCGGATCCGGCTTCCAGGACTACGGCGACCTGCTCAACGCCGCCCCTGAGGCGGCCGGCCCCTTCATGGGCACGGCCGCCGTCGCCGCCGTCATCGCCGGCCGCGTCTCCTACACGCTGGGCCTCGAGGGCCCCTCGGTGACCGTGGACACCGCCTGCTCCTCCTCGCTGGTGGCCGTCCACCTCGCCGCCCAGGCCCTGCGCGAACGGGAGTGCACCCTCGCGCTGGCCGGCGGCGTGATGGTGATGTCCACCCCGGGCCCCTTCGTCGGCATGGCCCGGCAGGGCGGACTGGCCGCCGACGGCCGCGCCAAGGCCTTCGCGGACGCCGCCGACGGCACCGGCTGGGCCGAGGGCGCCGGCATCCTCGTACTCGAACGCCTCTCGGACGCCCGCGCCGCAGGCCACCCCGTGCTCGCCGTGGTCAAGGGCTCGGCGATCAACCAGGACGGCGCCAGCAACGGCCTCACCGCCCCCAACGGCCCCTCCCAGCAGCGCGTCATCCGCGAGGCCCTCAGCGCCGCCGGTGTCTCCGCCACCCAGCTCGACCTGGTCGAGGGCCACGGCACGGGCACCACGCTGGGCGACCCCATCGAGGCACAGGCACTGCTCGCCACCTACGGGCAGGGCCGCCCGGAGGACCGCCCCCTGTGGCTGGGCTCCCTGAAGTCGAACATCGGGCACGCCCAAGCGGCGGCCGGCGTCGGCGGCATCATCAAGATGGTCATGGCGATGCGGCACGAGACCATGCCGCGCACCCTGCACGTCGACCGGCCCTCCACCCACGTCGACTGGAGCGCAGGCAACGTCCAGCTGCTCACCGACGCCCGCCCCTGGCCCCGCGGCGAGCACCCGCGCCGGGCCGCCGTCTCGGCGTTCGGCGTCAGCGGCACCAACGCCCACCTGATCCTCGAGGAGGCACCCGCACCCGAGCCCGTCGAGGACGAGGCCGAGGCGACCGCACTGGCCCCGGCCACCTGGCCGGCCGGCGCCCCGCTGCCCTGGCTCGTCTCCGCCCGCAGCGCCGACGCCCTGCGCGCCCAGGCCGAGCGGATCGGCACCCACGTCGCAGAGCGCACCGACCTTGGCCCCCTCGACCTGAGCCACTCCCTCGCGACCACCCGTGCCACGCTGGAACACCGCGCGGTCGTCCTGGCCGACGACCGCGAGTCGGCCGTCACGGCCCTCGCTTCCCTCGCCGCCGACGAAACCCGCTCCGAGGTGCTGCGCGGCACCGTCTCCGACGGTCTGACAGCGTTCCTGTTCACGGGGCAGGGGGCGCAGCGCGTCGGTATGGGACGCGAACTCTACGACGCGTTCCCGGTGTTCGCGGAGGCCTTCGACGGCGTGCTCGCCGAGCTGGATCTGCCGCTGCGGGATGTCATCTGGGGTGAGGACGCCGGGCGGCTGGGTCGTACGGAGTTCACGCAGCCTGCGTTGTTCGCGATCGAGGTGGCGCTGTACCGGCTGGTGGAGTCGTGGGGTGTCAAGCCCGACTATCTGGCCGGCCACTCGATCGGTGAGTTCGCGGCCGCGCATGTCTCGGGTGTCCTGTCACTGACGGACGCGGCCAGGCTGGTTTCTGCGCGTGGCCGGTTGATGCAGGCCCTGCCGGAGGGCGGGGCGATGGTCGCCGTACAGGCCACGGAGGACGAGGTTCGTCCGCTGCTGGCCGACGGCATCGGTATCGCGGCCGTCAACGGGCCCACGTCCGTGGTCGTCTCGGGCGTCGAGGCGGAAGCCCTTCGTATCAAGGCGCATTTCGAAGCCGAGGGCCGTAAGACGACCCGCCTGAAGGTCTCCCATGCCTTCCACTCGCCGTTGATGGAGCCGATGCTCGACGAATTCCGTGCCATTGCCCAGGAGTTGTCGTACGGCACCCCGTCCATTCCGATCGTCTCCACCCTCACCGGCACTGCGGTGAGCGGCGAGCTGTCCGACCCGGAGTACTGGGTCCGTCACGTCCGTGAGGCCGTCCGCTTCGCGGATGCCGTCAAGGTGCTGGAGTCCGAGGGCGTCACCCACTTCCTCGAGCTGGGCCCGGACGCCGTACTCACGGCGATGGGCCAGCAGTCCGCCGAGAACGCGGCCTTCGTGCCCGCGCTGCGCCGCGACCGGCCGGAGGCCGCCGCCGTGCTCACGGCCGCCGGACAGCTGCACGTGCGCGGCGTGGCCGTGGACTGGACGGGCGTCTTCGCCGGGCGTGGCGCGGGCCGGGTCGACCTGCCGACGTATGTCTTCCAGCGCGGCCACTACTGGATCACCCCCGAGAACGGCGCCGGCGACGTCGCCTCCGCCGGTCTCGACGCCGCCGACCACCCGCTGCTCGGTGCCGCGGTGACGCTGGCCGACACGGACGGCGTGCTGCTGACCGGCCGGCTGTCGACCTCCGCGCAGCCGTGGCTGGCAGACCACGTGGTGGGCGGCACCGTCCTCTTCCCCGGCACCGGCTTCGTCGAACTGGCCGTACGCGCCGGCGACCAGGTCGGCTGCGACGTCCTGGAGGAACTGACCCTGGAGGCGCCGCTCGCCCTGCCCGAGCGCGGTGCCGTGCAGGTGCAGGTCGCCGTGGGGGCGGCCGACGGCTCCGGCACCCGCACGCTGACCGTGCACTCCCGTCCCTCCCAGGACGCCCCGTGGACCCGGCACGCGGCCGGTGTGCTGGCGCGCGGCGCGGACCAGGGACGCTTCGACCTGACCCAGTGGCCGCCGCCCGGCGCCGAACCCCTCGACGTGACCGGGCTGTACTCGGACCTCACCGGACTCGGCCTCCAGTACGGCCCGGTGTTCCAGGGGCTGAAGGCCGCCTGGCGCGACGGCGAGACGGTGTACGCGGAGGTCGCCCTCCCCGAGCAGGGGCACAAGGACGCGGAGCGGCTGGGCCTGCACCCCGCAGTCCTCGACGCGGCCCTGCACGCCGTCAGCTTCACCGGCGTGACCGGCGGGCAGGCCGCTCTTCCCTTCGCCTGGTCCGGGGTCACCCTCCACGCGGCGGGAGCCGCCGCCGTACGGGTACGGCTGACGCCGACCGGTTCGGGCGTCGCCCTCGCCCTTGCCGACGCCGGCGGGCGCCCGGTGGCCACGATCGAGTCCCTGGTGCTGCGGCCCATCTCCGAGGAGCAGCTGGCCGCCGCCCGGACCGGTTTCCACGACTCCCTCCACCACGTCGAGTGGACCCCCCTCCCGGCGGTCGCGGCCGAGGCGCAGCCGCCCGCCGCTGTCTTCACCAGCACCCGCGGCACGGATGCCGGTGAGGTGCGGTCGGCAGTGCACCGGGCGCTGGCCGAACTGCAGGGTGCCGAGGGGCAGTTGGTGTTCGTCACCCGAGGTGCGGTGGCGCTGCCGGGCGAGGATGTCACCGACCTGGCCGGGGCCGCCGTATGGGGCCTGGTGCGCTCGGCGCAGGCCGAGGACCCGGGCCGGTTCGTGCTGGTCGACGTCGACGAGGACGGTGACGCCGCCGTCTCCCTCGCCCTGGCGACCGGCGAACCACAGGTCGTCGTGCGCGGCACGACCGCCTACGGCGCCCGGCTGGCCCGTACGCCCGTGGCGGTCGACGAGGAGGCCCCGGCCTTCTCGGCCGAGGGCACGGTCCTGCTGACCGGTGCGACCGGCACTCTGGGCGCTCTGTTCGCCCGGCACCTGGTCACCGAGCACGGTGTACGGCGTCTGCTGCTGACCAGCCGCCGTGGTGAACAGGCACCTGGAGCAAGGGAGTTGACGGCGGACCTGACCGCGCTGGGCGCCGAGGTGACGGTGGCCGCCTGCGACGCCGCCGACCGCGAGGCCCTGGCCGCGCTGCTCCAGGACGTCGACCTGTCCGCAGTGGTCCACGTGGCCGGCGTCCTGGACGACGGCATCATCGCCTCCCTCACGCCCGAGCGGGTGGACAAGGTGCTGCGCCCGAAGGTGGACGCGGCCCTCAACCTGCACGAGCTCACGGCCGACAAGAGCCTGACGGCCTTCGTCCTCTTCTCCTCCGGTTCCGGCACCCTGGGCGCTCCCGGCCAGGGCAACTACGCCGCCGCCAACGCCTTCCTCGACGGCCTCGCCGCCCACCGCAAGGCCCACGGTCTGCCCGCCCAGTCTCTGGCCTGGGGCCTGTGGGCCGGAGGCATGGCCGACACCCTCGACGAGGCGGAGCGCGGCCGGATATCCCAGGGCGGCATCCACGCGCTCACCCCCGAGGAGGGGCTCGCGCTCTTCGACGCCGCACGGCGCAGCACCGAACCCACCCTCGTCCCCGTCAAGTTCGACCTTGCCGCGCTGCGTTCCCAGGGCGAGGACGCGCCCGCCCTGCTGCGCGGGCTCGTCCCGGCCGGCACCCGGCGCCGCCGCAGCGCGGGCACCGCCAGGACCGAGACCGGCACGCTGAAGAACCGGCTCGCCGCGCTGCCGGCGGAGGAACGCCGGCAGGCAGTGCTCGACCTGGTCCTCAACCGGGCGGCCGTCGTCCTCGGCTTCGCCGACGCCCGGGCGATCGAGCCCGAGCGCGCCTTCCGGGACCTCGGCGTCGACTCCCTGGCCGCCGTCGAACTCCGCAACGGCCTCAACGACGACACCGGCCTGCGACTGCCCGCCACCCTCGTCTTCGACTACCCGAGCCCGGTCGACGTGGCCCGCCACATCCTGGAGGAACTGTCCGGCCAGGACGCGCCCGCGCCCGCGACCGCACCCGCCAAGGCCACCGCCCTCGACGACGACCCGATCGCGATCGTCGGCATGAGCTGCCGCTATCCGGGTGGGGTGGAGACGCCGGAGGACCTGTGGCGGCTGGTGGCCGGCGGGGTGGACGCGGTGTCGGAGTTCCCGACGAACCGTGGCTGGAACATCGACGAGCTGTACGACCCGAACTCCGAGCGCCCGAACACCAGTTACGTCAAGCACGGTGGTTTCCTGCACGACGCCGCCGACTTCGACCCGGCCTTCTTCGGCATCTCCCCCAACGAGGCCCTGGGCATGGACCCGCAGCAGCGGCTGCTGCTGGAGACGTCGTGGGAGGCGATCGAGCGGGCCGGCATCGACCCCGCCACGCTCAAGGGCACGGCCACCGGCGTCTTCGCCGGGATGATGTACCACGACTACGCCGCGAACAGCGGCACCGGCGCCATCGCCTCCGGCCGCGTCTCGTACGTCTTCGGCCTCGAAGGCCCCGCCGTCACGATCGACACGGCCTGCTCGTCGTCGCTGGTGGCGTTGCATCTGGCGGCGCAGGCGCTGCGGTCGGGCGAGTGCTCGCTGGCGCTGGCCGGTGGTGTCGCGGTGATGGCGACGCCGGAGGCGTTCGTGGAGTTCAGCCGTCAGCGGGGTCTGGCCCCCGACGGCCGCTGCAAGTCCTTCGCCGCGACGACGGACGGTACGGCGTGGGGCGAGGGCGTGGGCATGCTCCTCGTCGAGCGCCTCTCGGACGCCCGCCGCAACGGCCACCCGGTGCTCGCCGTAGTGCGCGGATCCGCCCTCAACCAGGACGGCGCCAGCAACGGCCTGACCGCCCCCAACGGTCCCTCGCAGCGCCGGGTGATCCGGCAGGCGCTGGCCTCGGCGGGCCTGACCACGAACGACGTGGACGCGATCGAGGCGCACGGCACGGGCACCACGCTGGGTGACCCGATCGAGGCGCAGGCACTGCTGGCGACGTACGGCAAGGACCGCCCGGAGGACCAGCCCCTCTGGCTGGGCTCCATCAAGTCGAACATGGGCCACACCCAGGCCGCGGCCGGCGTCTCGGGCATCATCAAGATGGTCGAGGCGATCCGGAACGGCGTCCTGCCCCCCACCCTGCACGTCGACGAACCCACCCACCAGGTCGACTGGTCCGAGGGCAACATCCGCCTGCTGACAGAGTCCCAGCCCTGGCCGGAGACGGGCCGTCCCCGCCGGGCGGGTGTCTCCTCCTTCGGCATCAGCGGCACCAACGCCCACGTCATCATCGAACAGGCCCCCGACCTCGACACCGAGCAGCCCCCGACCGGGTCCGACCTTCCCGCCGTACCGTGGCTGCTCTCCGCGAAGACGGACGAGGCCCTGCGCGGCCAGGCCGAACGCCTGCGGGCGTACGTGGAGAGCGACCCGGCCCTGCGACCCGTGGACGTCGCCTACTCCCTGTCCACCGACCGATCCGCCATGGACCGCCGCCTCGCGGTGGTGGGTGCGGATCGGGAGGAGCTGCTTGCGGGTCTGACTGCGTACGCGGAGGGCCGGTCGGCGGCTGGTGTGGTGCAGGGGAGTGTGCGGGGGGCCGGTCGAACGGCGTTCCTGTTCACGGGGCAGGGGGCGCAGCGCGTCGGTATGGGGCGGGAGTTGTATGCCGCGTTCCCGGTGTTCGCGGAGGCCTTCGACGGCGTGCTCGCCGAGCTGGATCTGCCGCTGCGGGATGTCATCTGGGGTGAGGACGCGGAGCGGCTGAGTCGTACGGAGTTCACCCAGCCTGCGCTGTTCGCGATCGAGGTGGCGCTGTACCGGCTCGTCGAGTCGTGGGGTATCAAGCCCGACTACCTGGCCGGCCACTCGATCGGTGAGTTCGCGGCCGCGCATGTCTCGGGTGTCCTGTCGCTGACGGACGCGGCCAGGCTGGTTTCTGCGCGTGGCCGTTTGATGCAGGCTCTGCCGGAGGGCGGGGCGATGGTCGCTGTGCAGGCAACCGAGGCTGAGGTTCGTCCGCTGCTGGCCGACGGCATCGGTATCGCGGCCGTCAACGGCCCCACTGCGGTGGTCGTCTCGGGCGTCGAATCGGAAGCCCTACGCATCAAGGCGCATTTCGAGGCCGAGGACCGTAAGACGACCCGGCTGAAGGTCTCCCATGCCTTCCACTCGCCGTTGATGGAGCCGATGCTCGACGAATTCCGTGCCATCGCCCAGGAGTTGTCGTACGGCACCCCGTCCATTCCGATCGTCTCCACCCTCACCGGCACTGCGGTGAGCGACGACCTGTCCGACCCGGAGTACTGGGTCCGCCACGTCCGCGAAGCCGTCCGCTTCGCGGATGCCGTCAAGGTGCTGGAGTCCGAGGGCGTCACCCGCTTCCTCGAGCTGGGCCCGGACGCCGTACTCACGGCGATGGGCCGGCAGTCGGCCGAGAACGCGGCCTTCGTGCCCGCGTTGCGCCGCGACCGGCCGGAGGCCGCCGAGGTGGTCTCGGCGGTGGCGCGGATCGCCGTGTGGGGCGGGACGGTCGACTGGACGGCTTTCTACGCGGGCACCGGCGCCCGCCGCGTCGATCTGCCGACGTACGCCTTCCAGCGGCAGCGCTACTGGCTGGACGCGCTGGAGTACTGGGCCGACGCCTGGGCGGGCGCGGACACCGGCGGAGTCACGTCGGCCGGTCTGGACCGGGCGGCCCATCCGCTGCTCGGTGCCGTGCTTGCGTCGCCGGACAGTGACGGTGTGGTGCTGACGGGGCGGCTGTCGACGTCCTCGCAGCCGTGGCTGGCGGATCACGCCGTCGGCGGCACCGTCCTCTTCCCGGGCACGGGCCTGGTGGAGCTGGCGATCGCCGCAGGCGACCGGGTCGGTTGCGGCCGGCTGGAGGAGCTGACGCTTCAGGCGCCGCTGGTACTGCCGGAGCGGGGCGGGGTCGCCGTACAGGTGGTGGTGGGCACCGCCGCCGACGACGGCACGCGTCCGGTGCATGTGTACGCCCGCCCCGACGACGAGGAGCAGGCCTGGACGCGCCACGCGACCGGTCTGCTGTCCGCCGGAGCGCTGGCGCCCTCCTTCGACCTGGCCCAGTGGCCGCCGCGCGGTGCCGAGGCGGTCGACCTGACCGGGATGTACGACACCCTCGCGGAGGCCGGCCTGGAGTACGGGCCGGTGTTCCAGGGCCTGACGGCCGCCTGGCGCTCCGGTGAGGACGTGTACGCCGAGGTCGCCCTGCCCGAGGAGACGAGCGTCGACGGGTTCGGGGTGCACCCGGCCCTGCTGGACGCGTGCCTGCATGCGACCGGGCTGCTGGCGGGCGGCGCCGAGGCCACGCGGCTGCCCTTCGCGTGGACCGGCGTCTCCCTGCACGCCACCGGTGCCGCCCGGCTCCGGGTACGGCTCTCCCGTCAGGGCGCCGAGGGCGTCTCCCTGGAGGTCGCCGACGAGCAGGGCCGTCCGGTCGCCACGGTCGGTTCGCTGGTCCTCCGGGCGGTGTCGGCGGACCAGCAGGCGGCGGCCCGGCCGGCGTTCCACGAGTCCTTGTTCCAGCTGGACTGGGTACGGCTGCCGGAGGTGCGGGCCGATGGAACGACGCCAGGTGATGTGGTGGTGCTCCGCACTGAAGCGGGTGCGGATGCGGACGCCGTGCGGACGGCGGTGCATCGGGCGCTCGCCGAGCTGCGGTCGGCTGCCGGGCGGCTGGCGGTCGTAACGCGCCGCGCAGTGGCACTCCCGGGCGAGGACGTCAACGACCTGGCGGGTGCCGCCGTTTGGGGTCTGGTGCGCTCGGCTCAATCGGAGGACCCGGACCGCTTCGTCCTGGTCGACGTCGACGAGGACGGCGCCGCCGCCGTGTCCCTGGCGCTCGCGTCGGGGGAGTCGCAGGTCGTCGTCCGGGACGGTGCCGCGTACGGCGCCCGGCTCGTGCGCACCCCGGTGGCGCAGGACGACGAGACACGGCCCGCGTCGGTCTTCTCGGCCGAGGGCACGGTTCTGCTCACTGGTGCGACCGGCACTCTGGGGGGGCTGTTTGCCCGGCACCTGGTCGCTGAGCACGGTGTACGTCGTCTGCTGCTGACCAGCCGACGTGGTGAACAGGCCCCGGGTATGCCAGAGTTGGCGGCGGAGCTGACCGCGCTGGGTGCGGAGGTGACGGTGGCCGCCTGCGACGCGGCCGACCGTGAGGCGCTGGCGGCGCTCATCGAGGACGTCGACCTGTCCGGCGTGGTGCACGTGGCGGGTGTCCTGGACGACGGCGTGATCGCGTCGCTCACTTCGGAGCGGGTGGACAAGGTGCTGCGTCCGAAGGTGGACGCGGCCCTCAACCTGCACGACCTGACCGCCGGCAAGAACCTGACCGCCTTCGTGCTGTTCTCGTCGGCCGCCGGAACGCTGGGCAACCCGGGACAGGGCAACTACGCCGCCGCCAACACGTTCCTGGACGCCCTGGCCGCCCACCGGCAGGCGCAGGGTCTGCCCGCGCAGTCCCTGGCCTGGGGTCTGTGGGGCGGGGGCATGGCGGGTGAACTGAGCCAGGCCGACATCGACCGGATGAACAGCACCGGTGTGCACGCGCTCTCACCGGAGCAGGGCCTGGAGCTGTTCGACACGGCGGGCGCGCTCCCCGCGCCCGCCGTGGTCCCCATCCGGCTGGACGTCAAGGCACTCGGCGCGAGTGACGGCGAACTGCCCGAGCTCTTCCGCAGCCTGGTCCGCCGCCCGGCCCGCCGGGTCGTCAGCGGTACGACGGGCACCGCGACCGCGTCGGCCCTGGCCCAGCGGCTCGCCGGGATGTCCCCCGAGGCGCAGGAGGCCGAGATCCTCGGCCTCGTCCGGGCCACGGCCGCGGCGACCCTCGGGCACGCGGGACCGGAGGCCATCGACCCGGAACAGGCCTTCAGCGAGCTGGGCTTCGACTCGCTCAGCGCGGTCGAGTTCCGCAACGGCCTCGGCGAGGCCGTCGGCCGGCGCCTGCCCGCCACCCTCGTCTTCGACTACCCCAGCCCGGCCGTGCTCGCCCGGCACCTGGCCCAGGAGGTCACGGGCACCGGCGCCGACACCACGGGCGCCGCCACCACCGTGGCCGTGACCGACGGCGACCCGATCGTGATCGTCGGCATGAGCTGCCGCTATCCGGGTGGGGTGGAGACGCCGGAGGATCTGTGGCGGCTGGTGGCCGGTGGGGTGGACGCGGTGTCGGAGTTCCCGACGAACCGTGGCTGGAACATCGACGAGCTGTACGACCCGAACTCCGAGCGCCCGGACACGAGTTACGTCAAGCACGGTGGTTTCCTGCACGACGCGGGCGACTTCGACCCCGACTTCTTCGGCATCAGCCCCAACGAGGCGCTGGCCATCGACCCGCAGCAGCGACTGCTGCTGGAGACGTCGTGGGAGGCGATCGAGCGGGCGGGCATCGACCCGGCCACGCTGAAGGGTTCGGCCACCGGTGTCTTCGCCGGGATGATGTACCACGACTACCAGGACAACACGAACACCGGCTCCGTCGCGTCGGGCCGCGTGTCCTACACCTTCGGCCTCGAGGGCCCCTCGGTGACCGTGGACACGGCCTGCTCGTCGTCGCTGGTGGCGTTGCATCTGGCGGCGCAGGCGCTGCGGTCGGGTGAGTGCTCGCTGGCGCTGGCGGGTGGTGTCGCGGTGATGGCGACGCCGGAGGCGTTCGTGGAGTTCAGCCGTCAGCGGGGTCTGGCCCCCGACGGCCGCTGCAAGTCCTTCGCCGCGTCGACGGACGGTACGGCGTGGGGCGAGGGCGTGGGCATGCTCCTCGTCGAGCGCCTCTCGGACGCCCGGGCCAACGGCCACCCCGTCCTCGCGATCGTCAAGGGCTCGGCGGTGAACCAGGACGGCGCGAGCAACGGCCTGACCGCGCCGAACGGTCCCTCGCAGCGCCGGGTGATCCGGCAGGCGCTGGCCTCGGCGGGTCTGACCACGAACGACGTGGACGCGATCGAGGCGCACGGCACGGGCACCACGCTGGGTGACCCGATCGAGGCGCAGGCGCTGTTGGCGACGTACGGCAAGGACCGCCCGGAGGACCAGCCCCTCTGGCTGGGCTCCATCAAGTCGAACATGGGCCACACCCAGGCCGCGGCCGGCGTCTCGGGCATCATCAAGATGGTCGAGGCGATCCGGAACGGTGTGTTGCCGCCGACTCTGCACGTGGACGAGCCGACGCCGCAGGTGGACTGGTCGGAGGGCAATGTCCGGCTGCTGACCGAGTCCCGTGCCTGGCCGGAGACGGGTCGTCCGCGCCGGGCGGGTGTCTCCTCGTTCGGTATCAGCGGCACCAACGCCCACGTCATCATCGAACAGGCCCCGGCAGAAGACCGGGCCGAGGCCGAGGGGACGGCTCCCGACACGATCGTCTGGCCGCTGTCCGGCAAGACCCCGGAAGCCCTCCGCGCCCAGGCCGAACGCCTGCGGACCTACGTCGACGGCGACCCCGCCATGCGCCTGCAGGACGTCGCCTACTCCCTCGCCACCCGCCGCACTGCGCTGGACTTCCGGGCGGCGGTGGTGGGCGCGGACCGGGAGGAACTGCTTGCGGGTCTGACCGCGTACGTGGAGGGCCGGTCGGCGGCTGGTGTGGTGCAGGGGAGTGTGCGGGGGGCTGGTCGTACGGCGTTCCTGTTCACGGGGCAGGGGGCGCAGCGCGTCGGTATGGGACGCGAACTCTACGACGCGTTCCCGGTGTTCGCGGAGGCCTTCGACGGCGTGCTCGCCGAGCTGGATCTGCCGCTGCGGGATGTCATCTGGGGTGAGGACGCCGGGCGGCTGAGTCGTACGGAGTTCACCCAGCCTGCGCTGTTCGCGATCGAGGTCGCTCTCTACCGGCTCGTCGAGTCGTGGGGTATCAAGCCCGACTACCTGGCCGGCCACTCGATCGGTGAGTTCGCGGCCGCGCATGTCTCGGGTGTCCTGTCACTGGTGGACGCGGCCAGGCTGGTTTCTGCGCGTGGCCGGTTGATGCAGGCCCTGCCGGAGGGCGGGGCGATGGTCGCCGTGCAGGCCACCGAGGACGAGGTACGTCCGCTGCTGGCCGACGGCATCGGTATCGCGGCCGTCAACGGCCCCACTGCGGTGGTCGTCTCGGGCGTCGAGGCGGAAGCCCTTCGTATCAAGGCGCACTTCGAGGCCGAGGGCCGTAAGACGACCCGGCTGAAGGTCTCCCATGCCTTCCACTCGCCGTTGATGGAGCCGATGCTCGACGAATTCCGTGCCATTGCACAGGAGTTGTCGTACGGCACCCCGTCCATTCCGATCGTCTCCACCCTCACCGGCACTGCGGTGGGCGACGACCTGTCCGACCCGGAGTACTGGGTCCGCCACGTCCGCGAAGCCGTCCGCTTCGCCGATGCCGTCAAGGTGCTGGAGTCCGAGGGCGTCACCCGCTTCCTCGAGCTGGGCCCCGACGCCGTACTGACCGCGATGGCGCAGCAGTCGGTGGAGTCGGAGTCGGCGGTGCTGGCGGCCGCGCTCCGCCAGGGCCGGGCCGAGGTGCCCACGCTCCTGGGCACCGTCGCCCGGCTGCACGTCTCCGGGACCACCCCCGACTGGGCGGCGTTCTACGCCGGCACCGGAGCCCGAGCAGTCGACGGACTGCCGACGTACGCCTTCCAGCGCAGCACGTACTGGCTGGACAGCATCGTCGAGACGGGTACCGCCCTGTCCGAGATGGGCATCGGCTCCTCCGGACACGCGCTGCTCGGCGCGGCCGTGACGCTGGCCGACAGCGACGGTGTGGTGCTGACCGGTAGGTTGTCGACGTCCTCCCAGCCGTGGCTGGCGGATCACGCCGTCGGCGGCACCGTCCTCTTCCCGGGCACCGGCCTGGTGGAGCTGGCGATCCGCGCCGGCGACGAGGTCGGCAGCGACCAGCTGGAGGAGCTGACGCTTCAGGCGCCGCTGATACTGCCCGAGCGGGGCGGAATCCAGGTCCAGGTGTCCGTCGGGGCACCTGGGGAGAGCGGCGCCCGGCCGGTCGGCATCCACTCGCGTGCCGAAGGGGACGACGAGCCGTGGGTGCGCCACGCCGTGGGCCTGCTCACCTCAGTGGCCCGGCAGCCGTCGTTCGACCTGGTGCAGTGGCCGCCGGCGGGTGCGGAGTCGGTGGATGTGGAGGGTCTGTACGAGGGGTTGGCGGAGGCCGGTCTGGAGTACGGGCCGGTGTTCCAGGGCCTGACGGCTGCCTGGCGTTCCGGTGAGGAGATTTACGCAGAGATCGCACTGCCCGAGGACACAGCCGTCGACGGCTTCGGGGTGCACCCGGCGCTGCTGGACGCGTGCCTGCACGCGATCGGGTTGCGGGCGCGTGGCGATGACCGTTCGGCGCGGTTGCCGTTCGCGTGGACGGGTGTGTCCTTCCACGCCTCGGGTGCCGCCCGGGTACGGCTGAAGCTCACCTTCGCGGGAGAAGCGGTCTCGCTCACTGTCGCCGACGGCGCGGGCCGCCCGGTGGCGAGCGTCGAGGCTCTTGCTCTGCGGGAGATCTCCGCCGATCAGTTGGCGGCTGCGGGCTCGGCGTTCCACGAGTCGCTGTTCCAGCTGGACTGGGTGACGCTGCCCGGGACGACGCAGACCGGGCCGGTGCCGGCTGACGTGGCGGTGCTGCGCTACGCCTCCGGCACGGATGCCGAGGCGGTGCGGTCGGCGGTGCACCATGCGCTGGCCGAACTGCAGGCTGCCGAGGGGAAGTTGGTCTTCGTCACCCGGGGTGCGGTGGCGCTGCCGGGTGAGGATGTCACCGACCTGGCCGGCGCCGCCGTATGGGGCCTCGTCCGCTCGGCCCAGTCCGAGTCACCCGACCGCTTCGTGCTGGTCGACACCGACGAGGACGGCGAGGACACCGCCGTGTCCCTGGCACTCGCGTCGGGCGAACCGCAGGTCGTCGTGCGTGGCACGACCGCCTACGGTGCCCGGCTGGCCCGTACGCCCGCGGCGGTCGACGAGCAGACCCCGGCCTTCTCCTCCGAGGGCACGGTCCTGCTGACCGGTGCGACCGGCACTCTGGGTGGGCTGTTTGCCCGGCATCTGGTCGCTGAGTACGGTGTACGGCGTCTGCTGCTGACCAGCCGTCGCGGTGAACAGGCCCCGGGTATACGGGAGTTGGCGGCGGAGCTGACCGCGCTGGGTGCGGAGGTGACGGTGGCCGCCTGTGACGCGGCCGACCGTGAGGCGCTGGCGGCGCTCATCGAGGGCGTCGACCTGTCGGGCGTGGTGCACGTGGCGGGTGTCCTGGACGACGGCGTGATCGCGTCGCTCACTCCGGAGCGGGTGGACAAGGTGCTGCGTCCGAAGGTGGACGCGGCCCTCAACCTGCACGACCTGACCGCCGACAAGAACCTGACCGCCTTCGTCCTCTTCTCCTCCGCGGCCGGTGTCTTCGGCAACCCGGGCCAGGGCAACTACGCCGCCGCCAACACATTCCTGGACGCCCTGGCCGCCCACCGGCAGGCGCAGGGTCTGCCCGCCCAGTCCCTAGCCTGGGGTCTGTGGGGCGACGACGCCGAGGGCATGGCGGGTGAGCTGAGCCAGGCGGACCTGGAGCGCATGCAGCGCACCGGCGTGCACGCGATCTCGGCCCGGGAAGGCCTGGAGCTGTTCGACGCGGCGGGGACGCTGCCCGCGCCTGCCCTGGTGCCCATCCGCCTCGACCTGAAGGCGCTGCGCTCGGCGGGCGAGGACCTGCCCACCCTGTTCAAGGGCCTGGTCCGCACGCCCGCCCGGCGTACCGCGGCGGCGGGTGGTGGCGGGGCCTTTGCGACCGCGCTCAAGCAACAGCTCACCGGCCTCTCCGTGGAGGAGCAGGAAGCCCTGCTGCTGGACACCGTCCGCACGCATGCGGCGACCATCCTCGGCCACGCGGGCGCCGACGCCGTCGACCCGGACCGGGCCTTCAGCGAGCTGGGCTTCGACTCGCTCAGCGCGGTCGAGTTCCGCAACGTGCTCAACGGACTCAGCGGACTGCGGCTGCCGCCCACGCTCGTCTTCGACTACCCCAACGCCAGGGCGCTGGCCGACCACATACGAGTGGAGCTCGTCCCGGACTCGGGCGGCGACGGCAACGCTGGGGGGTCGGGCGAGGCCGAGATCCGCGAGGTCCTGCAGACCATTCCGCTCAGCAGGTTGCGGGACGCGGGTCTGCTGGACGCCCTGCTCGAACTCGGCGGCGTCAGCGACGCAGGAACCGAACCGGACGAGGCCGACGAGGCCTGGGAGGGCTCGATCGACGACATGGACGCCGAAAGCCTCATCAGCCTCGCGCTCAGCAGCGGGGAAACGGGAGATGTGTAATGGCCGGCTCTGACCAGAACAAACTCGTCGACGCGCTCCGGTCGGCGCTGAAGGAGACCGAGCGGCTGCGCGCACAGAACAAGAAGCTCACCGCCACGCTCCGCGAACCCATCGCCATCATCGGCATGAGCTGCCGTTACCCGGGTGGGGTGGAGACGCCGGAGGACCTGTGGAGGCTGGTCGCCGACGGCGTGGACGCGGTCACGGAGTTCCCGGCCGACCGCGGCTGGGACGCCGACCAGCTCTTCGACCCCGAGGCACAGCGCCCCAGCACGACGTACGTCCGTGAGGGCGGCTTCCTGCACGACGCCGCCCACTTCGACCCGTCCCTCTTCGGCATTGCGCCGAACGAGGCGCTGATCATGGACCCGCAGCAGCGGCTGCTGCTGGAGACGTCGTGGGAGGCGATCGAACGGGCCGGTATCGACCCGGCCACGCTGAAAGGCTCGGCCACCGGTGTCTTCGCCGGGATGATGTACCACGACTACGCCGCCAACGCGAACACCGGCTCCATCGCCTCCGGCCGCGTCTCCTACGCCCTCGGCCTCGAAGGCCCGTCGGTGACCATGGACACGGCCTGCTCCTCGTCCCTCGTCGCGCTCAACTCAGCTGCGCACGCGCTGCGTTCGGGCGACTGCTCGCTCGCCCTGGTCGGCGGCGTCTGTGTGATGGCGACGCCGGAGACCTTCGTGGAGTTCAGCCGGCAGCGGGGCCTGTCCCGCAGCGGCCGCTGCAAGTCCTTCGCCGCCGCGGCGGACGGTACGGCCTGGGGCGAGGGCGCAGGCATGCTCCTCGTCGAACGTCTGTCCGATGCCCGCGCCAACGGCCACCCGGTCCTCGCGATCGTCCGCGGCATCGCCGTCAACCAGGACGGCGCCAGCAACGGCCTCACCGCACCCAACGGCCCCTCCCAGGTCCGCGTCATCCGCCAGGCCCTCGCCAACGCCCAGCTCGCCCCCGACCACATCGACGCGGTTGAGGCGCACGGTACGGGTACCACGTTGGGTGACCCGATCGAGGCGCAGGCGCTGTTGGCGACGTACGGCAAGGATCGTCCGGAGGATCAGCCGTTGTGGCTGGGGTCGATCAAGTCGAACATGGGTCACACGCAGGCCGCGGCGGGTGTCTCGGGCATCATCAAGATGGTCGAGGCGATCCGGAACGGTGTGTTGCCGCCGACCCTGCACGTGGACGAGCCGACGCCGCAGGTCGACTGGTCGGAGGGCAACATCCGCCTGCTGACCGAGTCCCAGCCCTGGCCGGAGACGGGCCGTCCGCGCCGGGCGGGTGTCTCCTCGTTCGGTATCAGCGGCACCAACGCCCACGTCATCATCGAACAGGCCCCGGAACCCGACCCCGAGGAGAACACGGCCGAGCACAGCTCCCTCCCTGTCGTCCCCCTCCTCATCTCCGGCAAGACGGAACAGGCCCTACACGGCCAGGCCCAGCGCCTGAAGTCCCACCTCGAAACACACCCCGCACTGCGTCCGCTCGATGTCGCCCACTCCCTCGCCACCCGCCGCACTGCGCTGGACTTCCGGGCGGCTGTGGTGGGTGCGGACCGGGAGGAACTGCTGGCGGGTCTGGCGGCTGTGGCCGAGGGGCGGTCGGCTGCTGGTGTGGTGCAGGGGAGTGTGCGGGGGGCTGGTCGTACGGCGTTCCTGTTCACGGGGCAGGGGGCGCAGCGCGTCGGTATGGGGCGGGAGTTGTATGCCGCGTTCCCGGTGTTCGCGGAGGCCTTCGACGGCGTGCTCGCCGAGCTGGATCTGCCGCTGCGGGATGTCATCTGGGGTGAGGACGCCGGGCGGCTGGGTCGTACGGAGTTCACGCAGCCTGCGTTGTTCGCGATCGAGGTGGCGCTGTACCGGCTGGTGGAGTCGTGGGGTGTCAAGCCGGACTATCTGGCCGGCCACTCGATCGGTGAGTTCGCGGCCGCGCATGTCTCGGGTGTCCTGTCGCTGACGGACGCGGCCAGGCTGGTTTCTGCGCGTGGCCGGTTGATGCAGGCTCTGCCGGAGGGCGGGGCGATGGTCGCCGTACAGGCCACGGAGGACGAGGTTCGTCCGCTGCTGGCCGACGGCATCGGTATCGCGGCGGTCAACGGGCCCAGCTCTGTTGT
Organism: Streptomyces sp. NPDC002619; assembly: GCF_042889305.1. Classification (NCBI taxonomy): domain Bacteria; kingdom Bacillati; phylum Actinomycetota; class Actinomycetes; order Kitasatosporales; family Streptomycetaceae; genus Streptomyces; species Streptomyces sp. NPDC002619. Next base: position 39,438 of record NZ_JBIAQV010000050.1, read on the forward strand.
GGTTTCCGGTCTCGAGGCCGAGGCTTTGCGGATCAAGGCGCATTTCGAGGCCGAGGGCCGTAAGACGACCCGCCTGAAGGTCTCGCACGCTTTCCACTCGCCGTTGATGGAGCCGATGCTCGACGAGTTCCGTTCTGTGGCACGGGAGTTGTCGTACGGTGCTCCGTCCGTCCCGATCGTCTCCACCCTCACCGGCACTGCGGTGAGCGGCGAGCTGTCCGACCCGGAGTACTGGGTCCGCCACGTCCGCGAAGCCGTCCGCTTCGCGGATGCCGTCAAGGTGCTGGCGGACAAGGGTGTCACCCGCTTCCTCGAGCTCGGTCCGGACGCGGTCCTGACCGCGATGGGTCAGCAGACCGCCGAAGGCGCCTTCGTCCCCGCGCTGCGCCGCGACCGCGACGAGAGCCGCGAGGCGGTGTCCGCAGTCGCAAGGATCGCGGTACTGGGCGGGACGGTCGACTGGACGGCGTTCTACGCGGGCACCGGTGCCCATCGTGTCGATCTGCCGACGTACGCCTTCCAGCGGCAGCGTTACTGGTTCCACACCCTGGACTACCTGGCCGAATCCTGGGTCGCCGCCGAACTGGGCGGAGTGTCCGGGGCCGGTCTGGAACCCGCTGGACACGCGCTGCTCGGTGCAGCGGTGACCCCGGCCGACAGTGACAGCGTGCTGATGACAGGCCGCTTGTCGCTGGCGGCCCAGCCGTGGCTGGCCGATCACGCCGTCGGCGGCACCGTCCTCCTGCCCGGCACGGGCCTGGTGGACCTGGCGATCGCCGCCGGCGACCGGGTCGGTCACGACCGGCTCGAAGAGCTGACGCTCCAGGCGCCGCTGGTGCTGCCGGAGAGCGGGGGCGTCGTCGTCCACGTCGTCGTGGACGAGCCGGACGACTCCGGTGCGCGCCGGCCGGTACGCCTGTACACCCGTGCGGACGACACCGACGACGTCCAGTGGACCCTGCACGCCACCGGGACCCTGTCCGCCGCCGCGCCCGAGGCCCCCTTCGACCTGGCGCAGTGGCCGCCGGTGGGTGCGGAGTCGGTGGATGTGGAGGGTCTGTACGAGGGGTTGGCGGAGGCCGGTCTGGAGTACGGGCCGGTGTTCCAGGGCCTGACGGCTGCCTGGCGCTCGGGTGAGGAGATTTACGCAGAGATCGCACTGCCCGAGGACACAGCCGTCGACGGCTTCGGGGTGCACCCGGCGCTGCTGGATGCGTGCCTGCATGCGATCGGCCTGCGTGAGGGCGGCGATGACCGTTTTGCTCGGCTGCCGTTCGCGTGGACGGGTGTGTCCTTCCATGCTTCGGGTGCCACCCGGGTACGACTGAAACTCACCTCCGCCGGTACGGACGGCGTTGCCCTGCAGGTGGCCGACGAGCAGGGCTCTTTGGTGGCGAGCGTCGACGCCCTTGTCCTGCGGGAGGTCTCCGCCGATCAGTTGGCGGCTGCGGGCTCGGCGTTCCACGAGTCGCTGTTCCAGCTGGACTGGGTGACGCTGCCCGGGACGACGCAGAACGGGCCGGTACCCGACGACGTGACCGTGCTGCACACGGCCCCTGGTACGGATGCCGGTGAGGTGCGGTCGGCAGTGCACCGGGCGCTGGCCGAACTGCAGGGTGCCGAGGGGCAGTTGGTGTTCGTCACCCGGGGTGCGGTGGCGCTGCCGGGTGAGGATGTCACGGACCTGGCCGGGGCCGCCGTATGGGGCCTGGTCCGCTCGGCCCAGTCGGAGGACCCGGGCCGCTTCTTCCTCGTCGATGTCGGCGAGGACGGCGAGGACGGCGAGGACACCGCAGTCTCCCTCGCCCTGGCAACCGGCGAACCGCAGGTCGTCGTACGCGACGAAACCGCCTACGGCGCCCGCCTCGCCCGTACGCCCGCCCCCACGGAACCCGCGACCGAGCCCCGCTTCTCGGCCGAGGGCACGGTCCTGCTGACCGGTGCGACCGGCACTCTGGGTGGGCTGTTTGCCCGGCATCTGGTCGCTGAGTACGGTGTACGGCGTCTGTTGCTGACCAGCCGCCGTGGTGAACAGGCCCCGGGTATACGGGAGTTGGCGGCGGAGCTGACCGCGCTGGGTGCGGAGGTGACGGTGGCCGCCTGTGACGCGGCCGACCGTGAGGCGCTGGCGGCGCTCATCGAGGGCGTCGACCTGTCGGGCGTGGTGCACGTGGCGGGTGTCCTGGACGACGGCGTGATCGCGTCGCTCACTCCGGAGCGGGTGGACAAGGTGCTGCGTCCGAAGGTGGACGCGGCCCTCAACCTGCACGACCTGACCGCCGGCAAGAACCTGACCGCCTTCGTCCTCTTCTCCTCCGCGGCCGGTGTCTTCGGCAACCCGGGACAGGGCAACTACGCCGCCGCCAACACATTCCTGGACGCCCTGGCCGCCCACCGGCAGGCGCAGGGTCTGCCCGCCCAGTCCCTGGCCTGGGGTCTGTGGGGCGACGACGCCGAGGGCATGGCGGGTGAGCTGAGCCAGGCCGACATCGACCGGATGAACAGCACCGGTGTGCACGCGCTCTCGCCGGAGCAGGGCCTGGAGCTGTTCGACATGGCGGGGACGCTGCCCGCGCCTGCCCTGGTGCCCATCCGCCTCGACCTGAAGGCGCTGCGCTCGGCGGGCGAGGACCTGCCCACCCTGTTCAAGGGCCTGGTCCGGGTCACCAGGCGCCGTACCGCCCGGGCCAAGACGGACCCCTCGGTCCTGCGCGGACAGCTCGCCGCCCTCGAGCCGGCCGCGCGGGAGAGCGCCCTGCTGACGTTGGTGCTGGAGCACACCGCCCGGGTGCTGGGACACAGTTCCGTGGACGCCATCGCACCCGAGCGGGACTTCCTGGAGGCGGGAGTCGACTCGCTGAGCGCCATGGAGCTGCGCGGCGCGCTCAACACCGTCCTCGGGCTCGGCCTGCCGCCCATGGCCGTCTTCGACAGCAAGACCCCCGCGGGGCTGGCACGTGAACTGGCCGAGACGCTGAACCGGTTCGACGAAACGCAGGTGGCGCCGGGCGGCCGGGCGGCGCAGGACGACGGGGACACCGTGACCGGGCTCTTCCGCCGGACCGTTCTGGCCGGTGAGACCACCAAGGCGTTCGGTCTGCTGCGCGCGGTCGCCGATCTGCGGCCGACATTCGACTCGTACGAGGGCCTGGCCGTCCCGCTGCGCCCGGTGCGGCTCGCGGACGGTCCCGCCCGGCCGCGGCTGATCTGCCTCGGCACGCCCATGGCCACCGGCGGCACGCACCAGCATGCCCGGCTGGCCTCGCACTTCCGTGACGTGCGCTATCTGGCCACCCTGCCGTCGCCCGGCTTCGAGCGCGGCGAGAACCTGCCCGGCTCCGTCGGCGCGCTCACCTCGGCGCTGGCGCACGCCGTACTGGACGCGGCGGAGGGCGAGCCGTTCGTCCTGCTCGGCTACTCCTCCGGCGGGCTCCTCGCCTACGGGACCGCGGCCTGCCTGGAGCGCGACCTGGGCACGCCCGCGGCCGGCGTGGTCCTCGTGGACACCTACGTGGTGACGCAGGAGGCGGGCGGCGGCATGCAGGCCCAGGTGTTCGAGCAGATGTCCGCCGCGCTGGTCGAACGGGACTCGCACTACGGCCTGTTCGACGCGGCGGGCCTGTCCGCCATGCGCGCCTACTTCGACCTGCTGCCGCTGTTCCCGCTCGACGGCATCGAGACCCCGGTGCTGTTCGTCGGCGCCGAACGCAGCTTCCTGACCGACGGCCCTGACGGGGACGACTCCTGGAAGGCCCGGCCGTGGCACATCGGCCACACCTACCGCTCCGTTCCCGCCGACCACTTCACCATCGTGGAGGAGGAGGCGGAGCACACCGCGAAGACGGTGGAGGAGTGGATCTCAGCCCAGAACACGTGAAAAAGGTGAGGGACATGTCGCAGGCCCCCAGCGCCAAGGGAACCGTTGCGTTCGGCGAGTACAAGACCTGGTACCGGGTCACCGGAGACCCCGACTCGGGCCTCGCGCCGGTCGTCGTGGTGCACGGTGGCCCGGGTTCCACGCACGACTACCTGCTGCCGCTCGCCCGGCTCGCGGAGGAGGGCCGGCCGGTCGTGCACTACGACCAGATCGGCAACGGCGGCTCCACCCATCTGCCCGGCCGCGGCGCGGACTTCTGGACCGTGGAGCTGTTCCTCGCCGAACTCGACAACCTCCTCACCGCCCTCGGCATCGCCGACAACTACGTGCTGTTCGGGCAGTCCTGGGGCGGCCTCCTGGCCGCCAAGCACGCCGCCGCACGCCCCGCGGGGCTGCGCGGACTCGTCATCGCCAACTCGCCCGCCTCGTACCCGCTGTGGCTGGAGGAGATGACGGTGCTGCGCGCCCAGCTGCCGCCCGGCGTCAACGAGACGCTGCTGCGCCACGAGGCCGCCGGGACGACGGACAACGAGGAGTACCACGAGGCGATGACGCCCTTCTACGAGAAGCACGTCTGCCGTCTCAAGCCGTGGCCGCGCGAGTACCGGGCCTCGTTCTACGAGGTCTACAACGACCCGACGGTGTACTACTCCATGAACGGCCCCAGCGAGTTCCACGTCATCGGCACGCTGAAGGACTGGGGCGTCGAGGACTGCCTGCCGGACATCGCCGTGCCGACGCTGGTGCTCTCCGGCCGCCACGACGAGGCCACGCCGAAGACCGTGCGGCCGTACCGGGAGCTGATCCCCGACGCGCGCTGGGTGATCTTCGAGGACTCCAGCCACCTGCCGCACCTCGAGGAGCCGGAGACCTTCCACGAGGTCATGACGGAGTACCTCAAGAGCCTGTGACGAGGCCTGCTGGATCCGTTCGCAAAGGCAGCGTAAATTCCGCTGGAGAGCCGCTCGAATTTCACTTGAGTGGAGCTCGAATTCCGCTGGATAATGCCGGTGTTCGGATATGGCGGGATGCCGACCATGATTGCTTGCGGTGTGTCCGTTCTTCCCGCGTCCGTGCGGCCGGGTGTTTCCGGCCGCACGGACGCGGTACGCCCTCACCCTCACGACCTGCTTGGACGTGCCCGTTGGCTGGGTTCACGGGCCGTCCCGAGCGGCTCGGAAAGAGCCCTTTCAAGCCATCCGGAAAGCGCTTCGATCGGAGCTCGTCTCGAGTTCCGCTTGAGCGGTGGAATTGCCCTCACCCGGCCAGTACGCGACGCCGCTATGGTTTCGGATAAGGCCCTGCGTCACACCTGGCGAAGGGTCTGCCCGGGGAAGGGCTAGCCGCGAAACCGCCGCAGAGGACGGCACGAGACTGACCACCTCTCGTCCCCTGACGGCCCATCAGAAAATGTGCGATGCCGTCAACTCCGCATCTCTCCCGATCCGATTGACCCTCCCCCCACGTTCTGCGTATGGTCTACACAGTGCCGCGTGCGCCGCACGCAGTAAAAGGCTCGATCCGATCACGGGAGGCATCGAACATGCCTGAAGTCACTCGCAAGGCCGGCCGGAAGGAGTGGACCGCACTAGGTGTGCTCATGCTGGCCCTGCTGCTCGTGTCGATGGACATGTCGGTGGTGTACTTCGCCGTTCCGAACATCACCGAACAACTCGAGCCGACCGCAACCCAGCAACTGTGGATGTTCGACGCCTACAGCTTCGTGCTGGCGAGCCTCTACATCACGATGGGCTCCATCGGTGACCGGATCGGCCGCCGCAAGCTCCTGATGCTGGGTGCGCTCGTCTTCGGTGTCGGCTCGGTCCTCGCGGCCTACAGCCAGAGCTCGGAGATGCTCATCTTCGCCCGCATCTTCCAGGCCGTCGGCGGTGCGACCCTCGAACCCACCGCCATGGCGCTGCTGCGGGTGATGTTCCACGACCCGAAGGAGCGCACCAAGGCCGTCGCCATCTTCGTCGGCACGCTCGGCACGGGTGTGACCGCCGGCCCGGTGCTCAGCGGTCTGCTCCTCGCGCACTTCTGGTGGGGCTCGATCTTCCTGATCAACGTGCCGTTCATGGTGATGCTGCTGATCACGGCCCCGATCCTGCTGCCGGAATCCAAGATCCCGCGACTCGGCAAGTTCGATGTGCTGGGATCGCTGCTCACCATCGTCGGTCTGTTCCCGCTCATCTACGGCATCAAGGAGATCGCGGCCAACGGCACCAACCCGCTGCGTCTGGCCTGTGTCGGCGTCGGCGTGGCCAGCCTGATCGCCTTCGCCATCCGGCAGCGCGCCTCCGACCACCCGATGCTGGACATGGCGCTGCTGCGCCGGCGTGCGGTCAGCGGTGCGGTGATCACCAAGCTCATCGGTTCCTTCGCCCTGATCGGCTTCACCGTCTTCACCGCGCAGTACCTGCAGTCGGTGCAGGACCGCACTCCGCTGAACGCGGCGCTGTGGAGCCTGGTGCCCTCGGTGGGTGTCGCCGTCATCCAGCCGGCCACGGTCGGGTTCCTGGAGAAGGGCGTGCGGCGCTCCTCGATCACCGCGGGCTGCTTCGCGATGGCGCTGGGCGGCTTCGCAATCATGACGCAGCTCGACGCCGGCTCGCCGCTGTGGCTGATGCTGGTGGCGATGAGCCTGCAGGCCGGTGGTCTGGTCTCGGTCCTGGGCCAGTGCACCGACATGTTGGTCGCCAACGTCAGTGAGAAGGAGGCCGGTTCGGGTACCTCGGTGCTCGAGACGGGCTCGCTGCTCGGCGGTTCGCTCGGTATGGCCCTGCTCGGCAGCGTCGGCGCCTACGTCTACGGCAACGACGTCAAGGACAAGCTGCCCAGAGGCCTGCCCAAGGAGGCCTACAGTGCGGCTCCCGACACTCTGGGCGGAGCCATCGTCGCGGCGCAGAAGCTGCCCGGCGCGACCGGTCAGACCGTCCTCAAGGTGGCCCGCGACGCCTTCACGCACGGCCTCAACCTGGCGGCCGTCGTGGCCGGTGCCGTGGTCATCCTGGGCATGCTCTTCGTGACCATCGCCCTGCGGAAGGTGCCCAACGCCCCGCAGGCCGACCGGGAGTCGGAGTCCACGGTCGTCGCCCAGCAGACGCCGGCGTCCTGGCAGCCCGAGGCCTCCAGCCCCGCGCAGGCCGCGATGCGGGAAAACCAGAGCCAGCCGCAGAGGTACTGACCGGACATCTTGAGCGCAGGCCCCTCCCTTCAGGGAGGGGTTAGCTCATCTTTCAACTGCTCTGACCTGCACTGATGGTGTTAGAATTGGTC
>NZ_JBIAQV010000051.1:0-46057 GCF_042889305.1 Streptomyces sp. NPDC002619
GAGCGTCGGGTGATCGACGCCGGGGCCCTCGGTGAACCCCGCCATCACCGCATCAGCCGCGAGCCAGCCGAGTAGCAGGGCCGTAGGAACCGACCGGGTCGACGCAGGTCGCATGCCGAGTCGGTCCGGCAGTCGGACGCTGGTAGGTCGCCAGGCGCCCAGATCACTGGCTGTGTCTTCACCTGGGGCTACGCCGCCGTTGGCAAGCCACCAGCTTCGGATGGCCGCAACCTTGTCGTCAAAGCGGCGGTCGCGGGACAGGAATCCCGAGCTGGGCATTCTTAGCGGGGTGCGGCGTCCATCCGTCTCATAGAGGACCACCCGCCGTCCGCCGGAGAACGACTCGACCGCGACCTCGGACACGTTGGTCCACGGAATAGTCCGGCGGCGCAGGTTGTGCACGACAGCCGCCTCGGGAGTCAGGGTCACCCCTACGTAGCGGCTCAGCCACCAGAGTTCGAGCATGACAAGGAATGGCGGCACGATAGCGAGGATCCGCGGCCCGAGCGGCAGGCCGGGCACCCCGGGTCGTTGGTGCTCCCACAGCAAGGGGTCCGACAACTGCATCAACGTAAGGGCGCCGAGGATCAGGCCGAGTGGCAGGGACTGCTGCCACGAAGCCCGATAGCGGACTCGGCCGACCATTCCCGACGATTCCGCTCCGCCCTCGCTGGCTTCCTGGTTCACAGCTATTCCACCCCTACCGCACGGACGATGCGGGGCAGCATGCCTGGCCAGGGGCTGTTCGCGCAATGGATGCCCAGCGGTGGTGACCCAATCCGACAGAGCAACTGGCGCCCAGGGTGAGTACACGCTCTGGCTCGTGGTGCCCTCGGCACTACTCGCGCTCGGCCCATCCGCTCGGGAGCACCTGTGCCCGGTGGATGCCCGCCGCGCGCGTCGGGCTTCGCGCTTTATGCCGGCGAGCGAGGTCGTCCTAGCACAATGATCTTCATAAGGTGGCGATCTGGGAGGCACGTCCCGTTCGCACCAGCGTCCCCGGCTGGCGGATAGGCGCGAAGCCCCTGGTAGGACGGTTCTCGCCACAAGATCGTCCGCGAAACCAGAGGGCTCACGTTGGTCACCCATGCTGCCACGCTCGACGTTCCGCGCCACATCGTTGAGCTCCTTGCCCGCCTGCTCGCCGCGCACCGCCGACGACTCGGCACCCCACGCGGCTCCCGGGCACTTGGGCCGTTCCGTCAGGCGGTGCTCGTGCTTCGCTGGTTCCGTGAACGCGGCTGCGTGCACTGCCTGGCCCGCGACGCCGGCGTCCCCCAGGCCACCGGCTATCGCTACCTACATGAAGGCATCGAAGTCCTCGCAGACCAGGCCCCTGACCTTCACGATGTCCTGAAGAAGTGTCAAGAGTCCAACATGACGCACCTGATTCTGGACGGCACCCTGATCGCGTGCGACCGGGTTGCCGGAGTTCGAGACAACGGCAACGACCTGTGGTTCAGCCAGAAGCACAAGGCATTCGGTGGGAACGGGCAGTTCCTGGCCGCTCCCGATGGCACGCCGCTGTGGGTCTCAGAGGTCGAGCCCGGATCGACGCCAGACATCACCGCCGCCCGCATTCATGCACTGCCCGCGTTGTACAAGGCGGCTGCCGAGGGCCTGCCTACCCTCGCGGACAAGGGCTACATCGGCGCGGGCATCGGCATCCACGTCCCGGTCCGCCGCCCGAAGGGGCAGTCCGAGCAGGCTCTTCAGGCAGACACCCGCACCACGAACACGCTAATCAGAGGCCTGCGGGCGCTGGACGAGCGGACCGCAGCCGAGCTCAAGGAACGCTGGCGCGCGCCCAAGCGCGTCACGCTCAGCCCGAGCTGGATCGGCGACACCGCCCGCGCTGCCCTCGTCCTCAACAGTCACTGGAAATGATCTCCAGTGAGAAAACCTCACTGGGTGGCGCCACTTCTTCCTCGTTTCCTGTTCAGGACAACCCTATTGGGTCCCCGTCCGGAAACGTCGTGGCCTCTCAGGTGTCAGGCCAGGATGGGTGCCGTGAGCGCGGTCAGAAGCACAAGGAGCGCGGCGACCACGGTGAGCGGCCGGCCGGTCTTCGTCTTGCGGGCTTCCGCACGCAGTGGGAACAGCAGCTGCCGTCCGAAGGTGTAGGCAGCCATGGCGGAGACGAAGAGCGTGCCTGGGACGGACGGGTGCCACGTCAGGTCCGCGGCGAGCGTTGCCGCGCCGAGGGCCAAGGCGAGGAGGGCTTCCATGAGTTGGGTGGGTACGCGACGGATCCCGACCCTCCGGTCGGATGACCACAGTCCCCATCGCGAGGTGGTGGGTCGTCCCACGCAGCAGCCGCCCAGGAAGCACCCCGGCCGGGCTGTGGCCATGGCCAGGAACGCCCCCGGTGCCGCCACATCCAGCCACGTCCCCACCGGGATGCCCGCACCAGCGACCACCGCGAGCGCCGTGCCGAAGGCCCCCAGCAGGAAGCCCTGGATGCAGGTACCTGAGCGGGCGAACTGCCGAAGGCGCTGGCGGTGTTGGACCATGTAGTAGGCCTTCGCGGTGAAGTAACCCACCACGGATCCGGCGAGCGAGGCGGAGACCGCCGCTCTGGTGTCCAGGCCGGCCCGGGCGGCGAGCAACGCCTGCACGAGAACGGCGAGCGCCACACCAGCAACAACCAGCAACGGCCAGGCGAATGGGCGCACGCCTGGGCCACGGACCAACGGCGCGAAGCGGGTCGAGGCCATCACCACCGCCGGTTCCAGTCGAGGTCCTGGTTCAGGGGTGCCACTGTGCCCGGCAGGCACCAGGGTGACCGGTGTCGCGGTGAGGTGCCAGGTTCCCGGGTTGATGTCCTCCACCTTCGCGGTGACCGATATACGGCCGCTGCCCGGGGTTATCCCTTCCGCGGTTTCCACGCGCTCGAATCGGTCCCGCGCATCCTTTGCGGGCTCGCCACCATCCCGGACCCCGGCGAACGTGACCGCCACCGTGTAAGGACCGGAACGGGTATCCGGTTCAGCCTCGAACCAGTACGTCGCTGCCAGTCCGGGTGCCTGCTCGGCAACCTCCTGCCTCCAGGTCGCCTGCCCGCTGCCCCGAATCTCGGCAGCTGGAGCCGCTTGTGTCGTGGTGGGCTCGGGTGCCGTCCCGATGGGCGACGACCCCTTTGCGTCTGTCACCGCGGGTGCCGGTCCCGGCACCCGCGGGACACCCGTCACGGAGAACGTCGACGCAGGCGTGGTCGACGGCGGCCGCATGCCGGGGGGAAGTATCTGATCCAGCGGCGGAAGTACGATCCGCGGCTGAGGGGGCTGCGGCGTGGGCCGGCTCCCGGCACCCCCGTGGCGGCCGGGTGGCTGGCTTGCCGGCTGCCGGATCTTGCGCTTGTCGGGTACCCGCTTACGGGACTTGGGCACGAGAACTCCTATTCGTGTGAAGCAGAGTGTCGTGAGCTCTCCTGGCGTCGTGGCCGGCACTTCGCATCCGGTCGCGGGCAGGGCCAAGCGGCTATTCGCTTCGATGAATGCCGTCCAAGCCGTGGCCGTTGCTCGGAGGCTGGGCCGGTGAGAGCGGCGGTCGCGGTTCGTTGTCGGGCGAGGCAGCTAGAGCGGTGTGGGGCGCCGAAGGTGCCGAGGCCGCTGAGCAGGGCGGCGGCCACGCCGACGGTCCTACGCGTGATCCTTCGTGGTCCCTTCTGCACCTGTGCGGTCGACGCTGGGAGCGGCCGTGCGAAGGACTGAGGAGGCGTCCGTACTCACACATCAGCTCGACCGGCAGCGGTTCGCTCAGCAGCGGCGCGCTCTCGGTCGCGGCCTCGGTCATCGGGCCTCCGCGCTACACCACCCTAATGGATATAGGTCTAGATATCCATTTGACAGTAGAGGAATAGCGTGGCACGCTCCTAACGGTAAGCAGAGAGCTCAGCCGTTAGGTTAGATTCCATCATCAGAAGGAGATCGCAATGTCGGCGCTGCCCCAGATCAACCCCGCCGAGGCCACCGGCGAGGCCGCCACCCTGCTCGCCGAGCTGAAGAAGAGCATTGGCTCGGTTCCGAACATGGCGAAGGTGATGGCCAACAGCCCCGCGCTGCTCAAGGGGTGGATGGGCCTGTCCGGCGCGCTCGCCGGCGGGGTGCTGCCCGGCCCGGTCCGGGAGCGCCTCTCCCTGGCCACTGCCGAGTACAACCGCTGCAGCTACTGCCTGTCCGCCCACACATTCCTGGGCAAGAACGTCGCCAAGCTCGACGGCGACGAAATCGAGCGTGCCCGCCACGCCCAGTCCGTCGACCCCCACACGGCCGCCCTGCTCACCCTGTCCGACGCCATCGCCCGAGGCCGCGGCACGATCGACGAGACCACCCTCAAGACCGCCCGCGCCGCCGGCATCACCGACGCTGAGATCGCCGAGGTCGTCGGGAACCTGGCCCTCAACATCCTGACCAACTACTTCAACATCGTCGCCGACACCGACAACGAATTCCCCCTCGTCAGGCCGTACCAGCACGCCTGACGCCCCAGCCGTGCGGGCCGCCACGCCCTGTCCTGCCAACGGCGGCCCACACGCCCCTCTAGTCACCCCGACTCAGCCGCTCACATCCGGGCAACAGGCGGCGCGAGCTGGTCCGCGAGCGCCGGGGAACCATCCCGCGCCGCCTGCGACGAGTACGGCTCACCCACGCACACGAAGACGTCCCGCGGCCCGCACATGGGCAATCCAACGATGCGGCCGCGTCCCAGGGCATGTAGGGGTGGTCGCCCTGTGCTGCATCGAGGGTTGGCGGTGGAATCGGCGTGTGCTCTTGCATGCAGGGTCTGGGCCGGAACGTATGTACTTGTCGGCCCGTTACGAATGATTCGACGAGCTTCGATTGCACGCCGCTGTCTCGTCAGATGTGCCGACCTCCTGTTTGCCTCCGGGGAGTTCCATGCGCCGCCGAATAACCACGATTCCGTCCCTCGCCTTCGCAGGCGGTGCACTGGCCGTCGGTGCCGGCGGACTGTATCTCGCCGGGCTGCTGCTCGCGGGCGGTGAGATTGCCGCGGGTACGACGGTGCACGGGGTGGACATCGGGGGCCTGAGCCGTGCGGAGGCCACACTGAAGCTGGACAAGCATCTGTCGGCGGCCGGCTCACGGAAGCCAACCGTGAGGGTGGCTGACCACTCGGGCGAGTTTGATTCGCGACAGGCCGGACTGGCCTTCGACGTTCGGCAGACCGTCGACCGAGCGGCGGGCTCCCGAACTGATCCCTTCGCCGTGATCGGCGGGCTTTTCCGCTCGGGCGGTGACACGGGGCCGACCGCGCGTGTCGACGGGGGTAAGGCACGCACGGCCCTCGAGAAGCTGGGTGAAAGTCTCAACGAGAAGGCTCGCGACGGCGCGGTCACTTTCGGCAATGGCCAGGTCAACGATATCGCCCCACATGACGGGTATGCCCTGGACGTGGATGCCGCGGTCGACACCCTGCGTACCGCATTCCTCAGCGGCAAGGCTGACTCCGTCACAGTCCTGCGCACGAGCGAGACCAAGCCGAAGATCACCGCGGCGGAGACGCGCCGGGCGGTGCGTGAGTTCGCGCAGCCGGCAATGTCGGCGCCGGTCACGCTCACCGCGGGCGGCAAGGCTGACTATCAGCCGGGTCGTCCTGGGTGAGCACTTGAAGATGCAGCCGGACGACTCCGGCAAGTTGACACCGAATCTCGATGGCAAGGGCCGGCTCGCCGCTCCCGCAGTGGCCGGCCGCCTGGCTGACATCACCGTCAACGCCCAAGACGCCAGGTTTCGCCTCGACGGCGACAAAGTCGTGGTGGACACGGATGGCAAGCCCGGCCAAGAGGTCACGGCCGAGGCGTTGAGCACGGCGGTCCTGCCACTGCTCACCAAGTCGGGCGCGGCCGCCCGCACCGGCGAGGTGGCCACAACGAAGACCCAGCCGAAGGTGACTCGCGAGAACGCGGCACGACTGGGCCTGAAGGAGAAGATGTCCTCCTTCACAGTCAACTTCGAGCCGGCCGCGTATCGCACGAAGAACATCGGCCGCGCCGCACAACTCATCAACGGCTCCCTCGTCCTGCCGAACGAGACCTGGAGCCTCAACCAGACCGTCGGCGAGCGCACCGAGGCCAACGGCTTCGTCGACGGCATCATCATCTTCACGTTGGTGCGCGGCCCCTTTGATCATCGCCGTGGATGTCAGGTGCGATTGGGGGCATCTCCCCGATAATCGATCGGGCGGCTTCCGGTTTCGTCGAAATTGTGTCGTCGGGTGCTGTGGTCAGGTGGGCGGCTGGCGGGGCTGGCAGCTGCGGACGACAGGGAGGTGGTGTGGTCATGGCTCTTTCTGTCTTGCTCGCCGCGCTCGCGGCCGGCAGTAACGCGCTGGGTACGGTGCTGCAGCGGCGTGCGGCGCTGACGGTTCCGGCGTCGCAGAAGCTACGCGTGGGGCTGATACTTGATCTCCTGCGGACCCCTGTCTGGCTGGCCGGGATCCTCGGGGTCACCCTGTCCGCGGTCCTGCAGGCTCTGGCGTTGGCCACTGGTTCCCTGGCTGTGGTCCAGCCGGTTTTCATCCTCGAGTTGCCGCTGGCTCTGGTGATCGGCGGGGCCATCTTCCACGTGCATCGCACGCGCAGGTCCTGGATCTCGGTGGCCTGTATCGCAGTCGGACTGGCAGTGTTCTTGTTCGCCCTTGCTCCTACCGGGGGGCGTGAGCGCGTGCCCGGGATCTGGTGGATGCCGACGCTCCTGATCGTCGGCGGGTTGGGTGTGGCGTTGGTGCTGGCAGGTGCGCGGAGGCCTTTGGGCAGGCCGCGGGCAGCTTGTCTGGCTGCGGCAGCGGCCCTGGGCAACGCGCTGACAGCGGCGCTGATGAAGTCGGCGATGGGTGCGCTGACCGAGCAGGGTGTCACCGCGTTTCTGCGGTCGTGGCAGACCTACAGTTTCGCGATCGTCGGGGGCGTGTCGCTGGTTGTGCTCGGGGCCGCTATGCAGGCCGGTCCGTTGATTGCCTCCCAGCCCGCCCTTACGCTGACCGATGCCGTGGCGGGAGTGCTGCTAGGAGTGACGGTCTATGCGGAGCAACCTCGTACGGGAATCTGGCTGGTGGCAGCGCTGGGCGGATTCGGGCTGCTCACCTATGGGGTATTCGCGCTGTCGCGTACCCGTTGCCTGGCCGACTGCCTGCAGGTGGACGAGGAGGTGTCTGGCCCGGTAGAGCGGGCTGTGCCGTAAACCGTGGCGGTCGCCACGCGGCTTTGGCCACGCGGCCGGTGGAGATGCACGGCGGTTGCCGGGGTCGCCCGCGGCCGTACCCCCGGCTGGTGCCAAGCGAGGTGTCGGGATCCGGGTTCGTGGAATGTGCCGTCACTGCGCGCGGCCAGCTCTGAGCGCGTGTTCGCCGTCGATCGAGGCCTCCGTGACTTGGTGACGGAGCAAGTCCGGCTCAGGAGGCGGGGTGGGCGGTGACCACACCGTAGCCGTGCTAGCCCTGTCCGACGAGATCGTCCGCGGCCGCGGCACCGTCGACGACACGGTCCTCGCCGACGTCCGGGCAGCGGAGGTCACGGACGTCGAGGTCGCCGAGATCGTCGGCCACCTCGCTCTCAACACCCTGACCAATTGCCTCAACAACGTCGCTGGCACCGGCAACGAGTGGCCTCTGGTCACGCCGCGCAGCCACTCCTGACCCGGCGCTGTCTCGACCGGGGCCGCTGCCGCTCCGATCGGACTGCCCCAGGCTCCGAGCCGGTGTCCCGCGTGCTCCACGGCGGGGCTCGGAGGAGCCCCTCGCACCACGACCCTGACCGTCTCGAAGCAACACGGAGACGAGAATGCCGATGACCGCCCAGCTGTCCGTTGGGCTCCAGGGTGAGTCCCTCGTGCACGTCAATGCCGATCTCACCGGCCTCGCTGCGCCGCAAAGTACCGCCCGAGAGGTGGTGCGTGCAGGCCTGGCCTCTGCGCCCAACCTGATGGCTGAGATGGCCGTCTGGCGTTAGGAGTGTGAGGCTATCCGTTGCTGATAAATGGATGTTAGCGGCTCCAACCATTAGTTTCGTGGTATCCTGCAGACATGATCACCGAAGCTGCGACCACGAGCGCGACGCTGCTGGGTGAACCGCTGCCGGTCGAGCTGATGAACACCGTCACCCTCGACCGCGGCCACACTCACGACGCCCTCGACAGCGATGCCGATGCCACAGCCTGGCTGCGCGCCGTTGCCCACCGACTCGCAACCGAGAGGGCGATCAACGCCGACCATCTGAGCGAGGACGCGGTGCGCCCGGTCGCCGAAGCACTGCGTGCGCTGCGTGACGCACTGCGACACCTGGCCGCAGAAGCGACCGAGGATCCGCGCCCGCCCGCCACCGCGCCGGAACTGACGCGACCGGAGGCGATCACGAGGCTGAACGCCCTCGCGCATGCCTGGCCCGAGCTCGTCTGGCCCGCAGACGGGCACCCATCACGTGCCTATCGGAGCCCTGGGACGCCCGCGGACCTAGCCGTTCAGCTCATCGCGCACCAGGCCGTCGAGCTCTTCACCGGACCCGACTGCGATCGCCTGCGCCCTTGCCTGGCACCCAACTGCCTGCTCTTCTTCGTCAAGAACCACGCGCGCCGGGAATGGTGCTCGCCGACGTGTGGCAACCGCATGCGCGTCGCCCGCCACTACCGGCGCCATCACCCAGCCTCAAACAGCTAAGGGATACACCGATGCGGAGCGAGAAGGTCGAGTTCAGCGGATCGCAGGGTGCATGGCTTGCCGCGCGGCTGGAACTGCCCGACGGCACGCCGCAGGCATACGGCCTGTTCGCGCACTGCTTCACCTGCGGCAAGGACTAGGTAGCGGCCACCCGGATCTCGCGGGCGCTGACCGCCTACGGCATCGCAGTCATGCGTTTCGACTTCACCGGTCTCGGCGGCTCCGGGGGAGACTTCGGCAACACCCACTTCAGCTCAAACGTCGACGACCTGGCGCTCGCCGCCGCTTACCTGCGTGCCAACTTCGAGGCACCATCCCTCCTCATCGGACACTTCCTCGGCAGTGCTGCCGTTCTCGCCGCACGACACTGCATACCCGAGGCACGAGCGGTGGCGACGATCGCTGCACCCTTCAGCCCCGACCACGTGCTGCACCTGCTCGGAAACAACCGGGGCGAGATCGAGCGACTCGGCCAGGCCGAGGTCTCCCTGGCCGGACGCACGTTTCGCATCCAACGACAATTCCTCGACGACATCGCTGCCCAGCCACAGGCCAACCGCATCGCGCATCTCCAAGCCGCGCTGCTGGTACTCCACTCGCCGGCGGACGAACTGGTGGGCGTCGACAACGCGCGACGCATCTTCGACACCGCCCGCCACCTCAAATCCTTCATCACCCTCGACGGAGCCAACCACCTGCTTGCCAACCCGGCCGACGCGGAGTACGTAGCAACCGTGCTCGCCGCCTGGGCCGGCCGTTACGCGCTCAGCCCAACCGACCGTCATGACCTTCCGACCGGACGGGCCCGGCCCGGATCAGGGAAACGCCAGGTCAGCGGCTGAAGCTCTCGCAGACGGATGCCCCGCCCGGGCCGCCCCGGCCAGTGACCGCCTAGGCCGCGCCTAGGCCGTGTTTTGAAAGATCGCCGCCCTTCGTGATGATCTTCGCGTGGGGCGGGGAGATCTGTCAGATGATCAATGGGCCGTGCTGGAGCCGCTGCTGCCGGCCGCAGCGACGACGGGCAGGCCGTCCAGGTCGAAGCGGATGCTGATCGACGGAATCCGGTGGCGAGTGCGGACCGGGGCTCCGTGGCGGGACCTCCCGCCCTGCTATGGGCACTGGCAGACGGTCCACGTTCCGTTCCGCCGCTGGCAGCGCCCGCGAGCCGCGATGAGTTCTGCGGCGTCCGGCGGTCGTACTGTCGAACTCGTTACCGAGGAAGACTTCTGATGCGCAGCGTGACCTATTCGATGGCCGTCTCACTTGACGGCTACATCGTCGGGCCGGACGGCGGCTTCGACTGGACGGCGCCCGACGAGGAGGTCTTTCGCTTCTCGATCGACGAGATTCGAGAGGTCGGCGTCCACCTGTTGGGACGACGGTTGTACGAGACGATGCTGTACTGGGAGACCGCCGACCAGGATCCATCGCTCGACGACTCAATGCTCGAGTGGGCCGCGATCTGGAAGCCGCTCCCAAAGGTGGTGCTCTCCACCACGCTGTCGGCGGTGCAGGGCAATGCCCGCCTGGCCTCCGGCGGCCTGGCGGAGGAGATCGAGCGGTTGCGGGCCGAGCCGGGGGAGGGCGACATCGCGATCGGCGGCGCGACTCTCGCCGCCGAGGCGGCCGCGTTGGGTCTGATCGACGAGTACCGGGCCAGGGTCTACCCGGTGCTGGTTGGCGGTGGCATTCCGTTCTTTCCCCAGCGCGAGCGCCGGGTGGATCTCGAACTCGTCGAGACCCGCACCTTCAGCTCGAGAGTCGTCTACCTCCGCTACCGCGTGGCGCGCTAGGTGTATTGATCACGAGCGTTGTTGACACTTGCCGGGGCTTGATCACGGCGAAGACCTCCGGTGTGGTGGAGCTGTCTAGGACTGCACCGCGCGGAGGTCTTCGTGTCCCACCGTAATGCCCGGCTGACCGTTCACGGCAGGCGGATACGGGTTGAACGTGTCCGAGCCGGCCGCCCCGTCGCGCATGTCGCGGCCGAGATGGGCGTCTCCCGGACCACGGCGCACAAGTGGGTGCGCCGCTGGCGGACGGAGGGCGAGGCAGGGCTGCACGACCGCTCCAGCCGACCGCGCAGGACACCTCACCGCACCGCTCCCGTCGTGGAGACACGTGTGTGCGACCAGCGCCGCACCCGCAAACTGGGCCCCGCCCGCATCGGCCCAATCCTGGCTCTGCCCGCCTCGACCGTGCACCGCATCCTCACCCGGCACGGCCTGAACCGCCTTGCCTTCCTGGACCGGCCCACCGGTCAGGTCATCCGCCGCTACGAACACGAGCGGCCCGGCGAGCTCGTCCACGTCGACGTGAAGAAGCCCGGCCGTATCCCCGACGGCGGCGGGCACAAGATCCTCGGCCGCCAAGCCGGCCGCGCCACCCGCAGCGGCATGGGCTTCGACTACATCCACTCCGCCATCGATGACCACAGCCGGCTCGCCTACAGCGAGATCCACTCCGACGAGAAGGCCGCGTTCCCAACCCCGGTGAACCTTCGCGGTCACAGCAGTAGCTCGACGCCTGGGTCCCGAGTAGGCACCACGGCCCGCTGAGCACGTACGCGGCCAGGATCGCGACGCTCCCGGATCCCCAAGTCCGGGCAGGCGTAAGGCCCCTGGTAGGAACGATCTTGCGACAGAAAGATCCGATCGAGGGGCATCACGTGTCGATCAGTGTCACATATACAGCCGTGCTTGATGTGAAGCGGTCCACCGCCGAGCACGTGGCCCGGCTGCTGCACGACCACCGGATCGCGGCCAGGACCCGCAAGGGACGACGTGCTCTGGGCTGCTTCCAGCAGGCAGTACTGGTGTCGGCGTTCACGAAAAAGTTCCCAGCCCGGTACACACGAACGTGCACAGCGCCCCGTACGCCACGGTTCAGGCCAAGAGCGCGGCGGCTTGCCGGCGTGCCTGGTGCAGCCAGGACGCGCGTGCTTCATCGGCCGAGTCGGTGACAGTGCGGAAGACGATCCGGCGCACGTCGGCAACTCCTACGTACGGCAGGACGCATGCCGACCAGATCCTTTGCAGCGGGTCGCCGAACTCGCTCTCTTCACGGTCGGCTGGGGTGTCGGAGGTGTTCAGGACGAGGGCCCTGCCAGCCTTCAGGAGCCCCGTGGGTTCCCCCTCCGCGGCACCCAGTTTGTACGCGACGCCGGGCGCGAGTACGCGCTGCACCCAACCCGTAAGGAGAGCGGGTGGCATACCCCACCAGTTGGGGTGGATGAACACCATGGCATCAAGTGTGGCCACCTCTGTCCGGTGCAGAGCCACCTGCGAGTCGTGGCCGTTCGGCGCTGACTGGACCGTCCCCGTCTCAACGGCCGACAGCAGCGGTGGGAATCCTTCAGCGTAGAGGTCATGCGCGAATACCTGGCACCCTCGCACGCGCAGCTCCTCCACAACGGCATCGAACACAGCGTGGTTGAAGCTGCCCGGCCGCGGATGCGCGAGGTACACCCCTATACGCATTGTGCGTCTCTCCAATCGACACGAGCCGTCATCGGCTACCGATCCGTGTGGACTGTGCATCCGTCGCCCACTTCGCTGATCGTCATTATCCGCGTGGGGTCTTCGCCCGGAGGTGGCGGAACCCCCGGCGGACCCGGGCCGGGGTGAGCCGACGGGGCTCGCTGGGCCGTTCCCAGGGCCGGCGCAGATCCTCGGCGAGCGGGCGGGCGAGGCGGAGCTGGGTGTGGGCGGCGATGGTCAGCCAGGTCCACAGGTCGGCGGTCGCGGGGTCGCGGACCTTCGGCACGGTCCAGCCCAGGGTCTGCTTGAACAGCCGGAAGGTGTGTTCAAGATCGAATCTGCGGAGGAATGCCTGCCAGCGCACATCGACGTCGGTGCTGGTCATGCCGGTGCGCGAGGACCACAGCCACACCGGCTTCGGGTCGCATTCGCCGGGCAGGTGCTCGACCGTCAGACGGATCAACGTGCCGTGGATCAAAGGGAGTTCACGGCAGTGGTCGAGCCCGGGTCCGCGGGCGGTCAGACGGGGGTGCAGCCAGTCCCAGGCGAGGGCTTTGGCCCGCCCCTTGTCCTCTGCTGTACGCCGATGCCCTGACCGACAACGGCGTGGCGCTGCTGCGAGCCGGAGCCCGCGACAAGGCCGTCGCCAGCCTGCGCCGCGCGGGCGAGACCTACCAACGACTCGGAGCCACCGCCGGAACCCGCAGAATCCGGACGGCCTTGGCCGGCGCCGAGGTCCGCCCGGTCCTTGGGTCCGCAGCACGTCGAGGCCCGCCACGGAATGGGACGCCCTCACCAGGACCGAGCGCCGAGTCGCCCTCCTCGTCGCCGAAGGACACACAAACCGGTCAGCAGCTGAGACGCTGACGCTGTCACCCAGCACCGTCGCCACCCACCTGAGATCCATCTTCACCAAGCTTTCTCTGGCCTCCCGGATGGAACTCACGCGCCTGGTACGCGCCCAGCCGGGGACGGCCGGCTCTTCTCCGGCCACGCCAAAGTGACCAATGCGCGAACATTCCCGCGAAACCTGATGCTCACCGAGTTGGCGACAAGCTTTGTGGACGATTGTCGGCCAACGCCGGCGACAGTGATGAAGTCGCGCGGGCCCATGCTCTGCCGGCGGAGCACGCCGGATCTCCGACGGAGTCGGCCCGCCCGTGTCCTGCTTGCACGGGGAGTTGAGCTGCAGAGGCGGTCCGCCCGCCCCGGCCGGGGCGGCAGACGACTGTCCGCCCCGCAGCGGTGGTGCCGGCCCGTTTTTGGGATCACCGCTGAACCGCGGCGGTCTGGCTGGCGCATCTGCGGTGTCAGTGATTGGCGGCCGGTCCACGTCGCATCCGCGGAGGGGTCGGGTGTGCGCGCACCCAACGGAACAGCATCACTGAACAGATCGCCGCGAGCGCGCACCAGGTCGAGACGAATTCCAGCCGCCACAGTGCCCAGCAGACCAACGCGCCGGCGGCGACCAGGACGCCAAGCACCAGCAGCCGTCGGGCACCGGACAGCAGCAATGAGCCCACGGTGGCCAGGAGATAGCCCGTGACGAGCAGAGGTGTATGGGCAAGGTCGAGGATATAGCCGACCGTGTGACCGCGGATCTCGGCCGTCACCGGGCCGGTGGCAACGCTGTAGGCGAGCACCGCGCCCGTGGCGGCCCCGGCAGCGAGGGGAAGGATCAGTCGGCGCCGGGCGTGCCGTGGGGCGGCACACATCACTCCCACCGGCACCCATACCGCCAGCAGCGGCAGCGCGATGACGGCCCAGACGACGGTGGCCACTCCGTTGCCGCCACCCGAGTCCCAGACCACCGACTCGACGATCTGGTGGGCCCCCAGCAGCAACGGCAGTGCGGCGAGCGGGAGATCCCGGCTGCTGTGCACCCGTGCCACACAGGCCACCCCGACGGCCGCGACACCGGTGCCCGCCACGAGATCGGCCGTCGCACTCCAACACATCACGCCCCCTGGCGTCCACTGTCGTGTCCATCCACGTTCTGGGGACCACGCTACGTTCCCCGACGGCCCGGACGACATGACAGCTGCGTCACTGCGGCGGTGGTGCGGCACGTGCCGATGTTTAGCGGCGCGGACCTTGGTCCCGATGACGTCCTGTTGGGCGAGGACGGGCCCGTAGGGGCTCTGGGCGATGGGGCGCCAGAAGATCTCCTTGAGGATGTCGACCTCGCAGGTCTGCCCGGTGGCCGGGGCGGGTACGGTGAAGCGGGCGTCGACCAGTCGGCGGTCAGCCGGAAGGCATGGTTGTAGACCGCGCGGGCGTAGCTGTCGAAGAGCTCGGCGAACGCGCTCGATTCCCCGGCCCGTACCCGGGTTCGCATATGAGTGCTCACCTCAATGAACTGTCCGGCACCCCACACCGACTTCCCGTGACCTGCACCACACTCGGCCTCGATACGCCGTCCAACCCGACGGGCCCCACGGCGAACTACAGCTCCACCCATGCCGACTGGGCCGCGATTTGGACGCCGAGACATTCCTTTTGTCCGGCTGACATGGCGGACGACGGCTCGCATGCTCTCATGTGTGCGGAATGCCGAGTGCACCTGCCTCGGCCCCATGGCCGCCGCCACGGATCGCGCACACAACATTTTCCACGCGCGCATCACCGGACCCGCATCTACCGTACTTCCGGACGCCCGTCCGAGTGTCGCCTGCCGACCCGGTCATGGCCGTGACCCATCCGTGCCCGTAGACGCCGACAACCACGGTCAACAGCGGTGCGACCGACGGTGCGACGCCAGCGACTTGGGATTTCCAGCGCCGCCTGGCTCCTTGAGAGCAAGCTCGCCATCGACAGTCGGGACGGCGTCAGGCTGCGACTGCTGGGCGAGATGGCCCTCGCCGCGTGGCGGTGCGCGGCGAAGAACCCGATTCGTGGCGGCCATGGTGCCCACCGAGGGCGCGACGCCCTCACCTGTTCCGGGGCCTGCTGCCACTTGTGCAGGGGGCTGACCTGGGGGTTCTCTGGCGATTCGCATAGGGTGCGGGTTTCTCGCATCTGACGCGAGCCACGGAGAGTGGTGGATCGGTGGGGCTCAACGGGCCGATACCGGCGGCGAGGCTGCTCTTCATGGACGGGGTCGCGGCCGGTGTGACGGTGGCATAGACCAGGAGAGGCGGTCGTCGACATCGGGGTGTCGTGCCCGGTCCTGTAGCTCGTGGGCGAGGCCGAGCTGAGTGATCGCGACGGCTCGACAAGACGTACCGCGGGTTCGACCTCGACCCGATCTCCGCGATGGAGGCGGTACGGCGGGTGTCGGGTGTCTGAGCGGCCACGCATCCGCCGCTTGACCTTGACGCGACGGCAGGGTTTCCACTGAGGTCATGCGGATCGGAGAGATCGCCGCGCTCGTTGGGGTCACGACCCGGGCGATCCGGCACTACCACCATGTCGGGCTGCTCCCGGAACCGGAGCGGCGCCCCAACGGATACCGGGCCTACAGTGTCCGCGACGCCGTTCTGCTGGCCCGCGTACGCCGGCTGACCGAGATCGGACTCAGCCTCGACGAGGTGCGGGACGTCCTCGCGCACGACGCGGGGCGCGATCTGGCCGACGTACTGGAGGAGTTGGACGTTGACCTCGCCCGGCAGGAGGCCGAGATCGGGGAGCGCCGGCGGCGGCTTGCGGTGCTGCTGGCCGCCGATCCTGGGCAGACCGAAGCGCTGTCCCCTGCGCTCGCCGCCTCCTTGCGAAGACACCGCACACCGCCTCGCCTGCCGCCGCGAAGGACCTGGAGCACCTGACACTGCTCGACGCCTCGGGCTTCGGCGGCCGGGAACTGTACGCAGTGCTCGGACCGTTGGCTGCCGACCCGGCGCTGCTCGCGCTGTACGAACGCCTCGACGCGCTCGCCGAAGCCCAGACGGACGATCCGCGGATCCCGGTGCTGGCAGGCGAACTGGTGGCGGCCGTACCCGACGAGGTGTTCGCCTTGCCAGGCACCGAGACCGGCGATGCCGCCGGGTCGCCGTTCCCGCTCGGAGGCACCGAGCGCGGCCCGTCCCCGAGGACGGCGACCCGGGCGGCATGGGTGCCATGTTCTTCGCCGTCCTGGCCGCCGTCGCACAGATCGAGCGCAACTACATCCGGGAGAAGACCCTGGAGGGCCAGGCCACCGCTGCGGCCAAAGGCAACCACGGCGGACGGCCGAAGGCTATCGACGACGACTCCCTCCTGCTGGCCCGCGCGCTCAAGGACCGAGGCGTTCCCGCCCCCGAGATCGCCGGGAAGCTGACCATCAAGACCGGCAAGAAGGCCGGAGAGCACCCCTCGGTCGCCTCCGTCTACCGGGCGCTCGCCGAAGTCGACACCCAGGCCGAAACGCATATCGTCGGACCCCGCAGACCGGTCCGCGCCCGGATCACCGGCCCCGGCAGCGGCACCGATCCCGAGCTGATGGAACGGCTCACCCGGCAGATCCTCGACGGGACCACCACCCAGGTCTTGGACGACCCGGCCCGGCAGACCGAGGACGGCACAACCGACGTCGTGGCCCAGCTGCCGGCACAGGCCCGGGACGGTGATGCCGAGTGACCTGGCGGGCCTGGCAATCACGACGCCCGGAGCCCCCCGTCGTCGCGGACGCTCTCGGCTACCAGTACTCCGAGAGCCCTTCGAGCTTCCACAGCAAGGCATCGCGCGCACTGCAGATAGAAGTGAAGGCCGGCCTTGGCATCCTGTGTCGTGATGGAGCCAGTCTGCCGCTCGTGCGGTCGTGGTCTGCCGTCCTTTGCGCACACTCGCCCTTCTCCGAACTAGCGTCTCAGCCTGCTTGGTTGGCGCGAGGGGCGGGCGAACCCGCTTTCGCACCGGGCCACGGAGGGCTAGTGTTCGGGCAGCGAGTGACCCACGAGGAGCTAAGACATGCCCGGTCGTCCGAGCACGCGTTGACGTCGTAGGCCGTGATCGGCCTGTCATCGTGTGCTGCCCTTGATGTTGCGGCACAGCGAGCCTTCCCCCGCCCGAACCGCCGGCGCCCCTGTCGTGCGCCGGGTGGCGGGCCTCGTCTTCTGCAACCCAGGGGATCTCCGTGCCGTCCGCTTCCTCCGCCGTATTCGATTCCGGTCAGCCTGTCCCCCCAAGCCTGTGGCGGGACCGCGACTTTCGCAGACTCTGGGTGGGCCAGACGGCCTCTCAACTCGGCGAACAAGCAAGTCTGGTGGTTCTGCCGCTCTTCGCCGTTCTGACACTCAACGCCAGTGCCGGCCAGCTGGGCATCCTCCGCGCGGTGGGGCAGGCACCGATCCTCTTGCTCTCCCTCTTCGTCGGCGCGTGGGTAGACGGATGGCGGACCCGCACGGTGATGGTGCTGACGGACGCCGGCCGGACCCTGGCACTGGGCGCCGCCGCCGTGGCCGGCCTCCTCGGATGGCTCGGCCTGCCCGCGCTCTTGGTGGTCGCCTTCGTCGTCGGGGTCCTGTCCGTGTTCTTCGACGTGGCATACCAAGCCTCTCTCGTACGACTGGTCAAACGTGATCAGCTGGTGCGGGGCAACAGCGCGCTCGAGGGCAGCCGGTCCGCGGCCCAGATCGGCGGTCCAGCCCTCGGCGGTACGTTGGTGTCCCAGCTGTCCGCGCCGATCGCGGCCGCCTCCAGCGCCTTGTTTTTCGCGCTGTCGTTCCTGTCGATCCGACAGATCCACCGCCGCGAATCGATCCCGGAGCGCTCGGAACGTCTCCCTCGGGTATGGCGGCGGATCCACGAGGGCCTCCGTTTCGTTGTCGGCGATACCGCGCTTCGCACTGTGTGCCTGGCCTCGGCGGCCTTCCAGTTCTCCTTCGCGGCCATGATGACCGTCTATCTGCTCTTCCTGCCGCGGGAACTGCACCTGTCGGGCACCGTCGTTGGGCTGGCGCTCGCGGCGGCGGGACCGGGTGCGCTCCTGGGCTCGCTGCTGGCCGCCCGCCTGCCGAGCCGGTTCGGTTATGGCGCTGTGCTCGTGTATGCGGCGGCACTCGGCGACGGCGTGTTCCTGTGCGTGCCCGCGCTGCACGGCGCCTCTGCGGTGACGGTTGCCGCGCTCCTTGCGGTCGGCTTCGTGTTCGGGACCGGCGGCCAGTTGGTGAGTGTCACGGTCATGGCCGTCCGGCAGGCCGTCACTTCGGACGGGATGCAGGGCCGCGCGGCCGCGACGATCACGTTTGTCGGCATGGGGATGACCCCGCTCGGTTCTCTGCTCGGCGGATTTCTCGCGCAGGAGTGGGCGTTGCGCACCAGCCTCCTGGTTACGGCCGCAGGCATGATGCTGTCGCCAGTGGTGATGGCTTTGTCCCCGCTCGCACGCCTGGGACGAGCGCTTCCGGCCTCGCAAGACCCGCCCGACGGCCCGCCCTGAAGTCCACGAGACGGCCCTCCGCGAGACGAGCAGCCGCCCACCAGGTGACCTCGAGTGACATTAAGCCCGCCGGGGCTGATGGGGTCCTGGAGAGCGTGGGGGGGTAGAGGTTCCTCTTGAGCGCGGGGTTGGTCTCAGATCGGCTGGAGGCGGGCGAAGGGTGGGACGGGCGGTGGACTGCAACGTGGAAGACAGCCCGGGCGGTGTGTCGTCTGTCCGGTCCGCGCAGAGGGCGTATCGAAGTCACGCGCCACGTAACCTCTTCCTGTGCCAGCCTTCCGCCAGCATCGCGTCGCCGTCCTTGTGCTCGAGGGTGCGAAGCCGCTCGATGTCGGAATTCCCGCGCAGGTTTTCACGACCCGCGCGAGCATGCCGTACGAGGTGCGGGTGTGCGGGGCGACACCCGGTCTCGTGACCGGCGGCGATGGCCTCGCGTACTACGTCGACCACGGCCTCGACGCCCTTGCGTGGGCCGACATCGTCTTCGTCCCCGGCTGCCGGTTCCCGGACCGCGACGACCCGCCGCAGGCCGTCGTCGACGCACTGATCGCCGCCCACGACCGGGGCGCGCGGCTCGCCGCCATCTCGACGGGCGCCTTCGCGCTCGCCGCCACGGGCCTGCTCGACGGCAAGCGCGCCACGACGCACTGGCACTACACGCGGGCACTCGTGGCCAGGCACCCGCTCGTCCAGGTCGACGAGAACGTGCTGTTCGTCGATGAGGGCAGCGTGCTCACCTCGGCCGGCGCCGCCTCCGGCATCGACCTGTGCCTGCACATCCTGCGCGGCGACCTCGGAGTGGCCGCGTCCAACCACGCGGCCCGGCGTCTGGTTGCGGCCCCCTACCGCAGCGGCGGCCAGGCCCAGTACGTGCCGCGCAGCGTCCCTGAGCCGCTCGGCGAGCGGTTCGCCGCCACCCGCGAGTGGGCGCTGCACCGGCTCGGCGAGCCCCTCACCCTCGACATACTGGCGCGGCAGGCGGGGGTCTCGCCGCGCACGTTCTCCCGGCGCTTCGTTGAGGAGACTGGCTACACGCCAATGCAGTGGGTGATGCGCGCCCGCATCGACCTGGCCCGCGAACTGCTCGAGCGCTCGCAGCGCAGCGTCGAACAGATCGCCGCCGACGTCGGGCTCGGCACCGGCGCGAACCTGCGCCTGCACTTCCAGCGCATCCTCGGCACCACACCGAGCGAGTACCGGCGCACCTTCACCCGGGGCGAGTAACACGCCCGGCACCGCGTGGCGGGATCCTTTTGAACCGTGGCGATACCGCCACTGTCAGCGGCGCTAGCCGCGGACGAGCATGGTGGCGAAGGGAAGGGACATCACTCATGACTCGCATCGCCATCAACGGATTCGGCCGCATCGGACGCAATGTGCTGCGCGCATTGCTCGAACGCGACAGCGCCCTCGAGATCGTCGCCGTCAACGATCTGACGGAGCCCGCCACTCTCGCCCGGCTGCTCGCCTACGACAGCACGGCCGGCCGGCTCGGGCGCCCGGTGACCGTCGACGGGGACGCCCTCGGCGTTGACGGCCGTCGGATCACGGTGATGGCCGAGCGCGAACCGGCGCAGCTGCCGTGGGCCGAACTCGGCGTCGACATCGTCCTGGAAGCCACCGGCCGCTTCACCTCGGCGAAGGCCGCCCGCGCCCACCTCGACGCGGGCGCGAAGAAGGTACTCGTCAGCGCGCCGTCGGACGGCGCCGACGTCACGCTCGCGTTCGGGGTCAACACCGACGCCTACGACCCGGCCGTGCACACGATCGTCTCGAACGCCTCTTGCACCACCAACGCGCTCGCGCCGCTGGCTGCGGTCCTCGACGAACTCGCCGGTATCGAGCACGGGTTCATGACGACGGTGCACGCCTACACGCAGGAGCAGAACCTGCAGGACGGTCCGCACCGCGACGCCCGTCGCGCCCGGGCCGCCGGCGTCAACATCGTGCCGACCACGACCGGCGCCGCCAAGGCGATCGGCCTGGTGCTGCCGAACCTCGACGGCAAGCTGTCGGGCGACTCGATCCGCGTACCGGTGCCGGTGGGCTCGATCGTCGAACTCAACACGACCGTCGCCCGCGACGTGACGCGCGGCGACGTGCTGGCGGCGTACCGCGCCGCAGCGGAGGGGCCGCTCGCCGGCATCCTCGAGTACTCGGAGGACCCGCTCGTGTCGTCCGACATCACGGGCAATCCCGCATCGTCGATCTTTGACTCGGCCCTCACCCGCGTCGACGGCCGCCACGTCAAGGTGGTCGCGTGGTACGACAACGAGTGGGGCTTCTCGAATCGCGTGATCGACACGCTCGAGTTCCTCGCCACCCACTGACCGGACGCCGGGGTGGTACCCCGCCTCCGGCGACCGCGCCGGCCAGCACTTCCGTTGGGCGCTCTGGTTGACCAGTCGGGCAACCAGAGCGCTCAGTCACAGAAGCGGGTCCGCCCGGCCTCCGGAGGGTGCGGGAGCGCCACGGCCGGTCAAGGCACTCTTCGAGCGTCGCCCCGCGATGGCCTTAAGACCACCCCTGACAGTCCGCGACGCCCCTCGTAATCTGGCGGCTATCAGACGGGCCCGCCCCTGGTCAAAGCCCACAACCAAGTGAGGACGAAGAGCAGGGCTGGGGATTATTTTCAAGGAGCCCCAACACCGCCCCCTTCACCCTGTGCGACGACGGATCGGCAGCCCGCGCTGGACTGGCTGGACCCGGCACCGTGGGCATCGAGGGCGTCGTCATCAAGGGCAGCGAGCAGCGCTACCTGCCCGGCAAACGGGCCTGGATCAAGGTCCGCTCCCGTACCACCGCCGAAGCACTGGTCGGCGGGGTCACGGGGGCGCTTGCCGCTCAGACCACCCTGCTGCTGGCCCGCTACGACGCCGTCGGCAACCTGCGGCTGATCGCCCGCACCATCCCCCTGCTTACCGCCCAACGGCGTGACCTCGCACAGCGACTGCATCCGGCCGACCCCGACCATCCCTGGCACGGGCGCCGGTTCAGCGCCAGCTGGGGCACCCGCGGCGAACTGGAGTACCACCCCGTCCGCCCGGACCTGGTGGCAGAGTTCCAGGCCGACACCGCCGTCGACGAGGCCCGGTACCGTCATCCTGTTCGCTTCCTGCGGCTGCGCGACGACCTCGCTGTGCAGCAGGTCCCCGCCCGCAAGGTTGTGCGGCGTGCTGTTCCGGTGGTGCGCGTCGCCCGCGTCACGAAGCGACTGGACGGCTTGCGAGCGGTGATCGTGCTCGGCGACGATGTCGAACCCGGTCTTGCGCAGCAGCGACCGGTATTCCTGGGGGCGGGCCAGGAAGCTGTGTTCGGGCTCCGAGGCCCACGGCAGTGGGTAGCTGACGAGGGTTGGATCGCCGAGGAGCATGACGTCGTACACGATGAAGAGGCCGTTGTCGGTCAGGACGCGGCTGATCTCGGTGAACAGGTGCGCTTTGTCCTCGATGTTCATGCCCACGTGCAGCATCCAGGCCCGGTCGAAGCTCGCCTGGGAAAAGGCAGTGCGGTCACGTCCCCCTGCTGGAAGCGGGCCCGGTCGGCGAGACCCACGCGATCGGTGAGCCAGCGCGCGATGTCGACGTACTCTTCGGTCAGGTCCACGCCGGTGACATCGGCGCCTGCGTGCTGGGCCAGATGGCGGGCCGGACCGCCCAGGCCGCTTCCCACGTCAAGGACACGCAGCCCCGCTCTCAGCTCCAGGTGTTCGGCCAGCTCTCGCGTCGCCGCATGGCCGCCGGTGTGGAACTCGTCCACGCCATGAAGGTCGTCGGTGGTGAGCGTCGTATGCCCCGGGTAGAGGCGGTCGAGCGCTTCGTCGATCTTCCGGCGCAGGTCGCCTTGCCGGTAATGGCGTGCTATGGCGGACGGCTGCTGTGCGGTCACGGGAACGTCCTTCCGGTCATGGGTGATCGGAGCGCGACCGAAGCTCCTGAGGGGCCTCGGACCGTGGTGCCGAAGAAGGCGGATTCAGCGGTGTGTCCTAGTCGTGATCGGTGGAGAGGGCGACGTGCCGCCAGGCGTCCATCTCCTTGCGGAAGTTGTCCAGCTTGGTGTCGAAGGCTTGCAGGGTGTCGGCTCCGAGCGGGAGGCGCAGGGGGGCTCGGGGGCGACGGCCATCTCGACAATGGCGCGCGCGGCCTTGACCGGGTCGACGGGCTGGGCGTGGTTCAGGCTCGCGGCGGCTGCACGCATCGCGCCGACGGTGGGTGCGTAGTCTTCAGCGGGTCTTCACCCGCACCGATGCCCGGCCTGAAATTCGCCGGAGACATCACCTGCTTGCCGACGGCCGAGGGCTGGCTGTAACCGGCGACCGTGATCGATCTGCGCACACGGGAAGTCGTGGGCTGGTCGATGGCCAACCATATGCGCACAGAACTCGTCGCGGACGCCATCCGGATGGCGCATGCAGGTGGACAGAGATCGGCACGACGGTCTGTGAACCACCCCGGGCACAGGCTCGGCAGGACGTGTTCCGGTGGATCGGGGAACATTACAACCGGGAGCGGATCCACTCGACGAACGGCTACATCACGCCATACCAAGCGAGGGTCCGCTGCCACCAACGACTGGACCTCGCAGCATAAGACCGAAGTGTCGGGACCCGCGGGGTCACTTCAGTTAAAGCCGGCCCAGGCCGGCCCGGCGACATCTCAACCGCCCGCCGAGACTTCTCTCGCTCCGCCTGAGCCGGCTGGCGCCTCCGGCGTGCGCTGGTTAGTTGTGCGGGTTACGCTCGTTTGGTCCCAATTCCCATTCGCCACGGTGCTGCGGCTCTGACGAATTCGATCGTCGATCTCCGCAAAAGCTCTAGGTTTCAACGGTAAGCAGGTTGGCCAGCAGGTGGGTCATGCGTGCGTATGCGCGACGGAGTGCATGGGAGAGGTTGAGGGATGAGAGCTGTCCGATTCGCTGAACATGGTGAGCCATCCAAGGTTCTTGAAGCCGAAGACGTGCCTCTTCCGGAGCCTGGGGATGGGCAAGTAAGGGTTCGTATTCTGGCGACTCCAGTGAATCCGTCTGACCTCTTGTATGTGCGGGGATACTATGCAGGTGTCGAAGCCCAGTTTCCAGCGCCGGTTGGGTTTGAAGGTGTCGGAATTGTGGACGCCATTGGGCCTGGGGTGAAGAACCTTGCCTCCGGGCAGCGGCTATCGGTTGTCAATGGGCAAGGGGGAAACTGGGCGGAATATGCTGTCGTCCCCGCGGGTGACCTGTTCCCGGTGCCCGATGAGATCCCCGATGAACAAGTGGCCTCCTTCGTCATCAATCCGGCCTCCGCGATCCTCATGGTCCGCCGAGTCCTGGCTGTCCCCAGAGGTGAGTGGCTCCTTCAGTCCGCGGCAGGGTCCGAAATAGGACGCATGGTTATCAGGTTGGCCAAAAGTGATGGCATCCGTACCGTGAATGTCGTCCGCAGACGCGAATCGGTAGCCGAGTTGGAACGCCTCGGAGCCGACGCCGTCATCGTGTCCACCGAGGGGCCGATCGACGAACAAGTCCGCAGTATCGTTGGATCCGAAGGCGTCAAGTACGCCATCGATCCTGTGGTCGGAGAAACCGGAACCCAGATATTCAAGTCGCTCCACGAGGATGGACGCATGCTGGTATACGGCTCACTGACGGGCGAGTCGATCCGTGTTGGCGAGGATCCGCGCTACATCCTGGCGGGCCGTCGTATTCTGGAAGTCTACTGGCTCGGCTACTGGCTTCCGAGGCTCACGGACGCAGAACGGCAGCAGTTGGGGGAGGATATCGTGGCGCTTATACGCGAGGGAATTATTGAAACCTCCCCCGGGCGTAAATACTCTCTCGACGAGATCGGTGACGCCGTAGCCCAAGCTGAGGAGACGGGCCGGCAAGGAAAGGTGTTCCTTGTTCCCGGAAAGAAGTAGCGAGGACCGGTGTTGCCAACACTGGCTCCGGTGCCGGCGGGCACCGGAAGCACGGCATGAACGCCAGCTCATCGCCGATGCCTATGGCGGCCTCCCGCGAGGGACTTTCGCCGCCGATGCAGGCGCCACCCACGTCTGATCCCCGTCCAACGTCTGCGCGGCGAGCGGTCGCAGAGCCAGGAGGTGTGACGTGACGGAGTTTCGCTACGACGTGCTGGTTTCCGACGGAGTACGCCGTCAACGATCCATGCGATTGCCCGACGGAGGCCCGATCGTATCCTCGCCACTGGCATCCACCCTGATTCTGGGCGAGACGGACGCGGTCCTGGTCGACCCGCCGTTCACCTGGGAGCAGGTGCACACCGTCGGCGACTGGATTGAGCACTGGGGCAAACGACTGGCTTACATCTACGCCACCCACGGGCACGGCGACCACTGGTTCGGCACCGATCTGCTGGTGCAACGATTCCCCGGCGCCGTGCCGTACGCGACCGAGGGCACGATCCGGCTGATGCACCAGCAGGCCACCGAGGGGCGCGAACAAACGTGGGATGTGGACTTCCCCGGACTCATTCCCGACAGTCCCGTGGTTTACCAAGTGATTCCCGAAGGGGGTTCGAACTGGAGGGCCACCGCCTACTGCCGGTGGAGACCGGCCACACCGACACCGACGAGACCACCGTCCTGCACGTGCCATCGATCGGCCTCGTCGTGGCCGGCGATGTCGCATACAACGGAGTTCACCAGTGCCTGCTGGAAAGCGGCGGCGGCGGAATCGAGAAGTGGCTCACCGCACTTGACACCGTCGCAGCGCTGCGCCCACGGGCGGTCGTAGCGGGTCACAAGAACAGAGACCTACCCGATGCCCCGTCGATCCTGGAACAGACCCGCGACTATCTGCTGGACGCACAGCGCCTATTGGCAGCAAAACCGAGTCCGCGTGAGTTCTATGATCAGATGCTGCAGCTCTATCCGGATCGGCTCAACGCGAGCCCGGTCTGGTACAGCGCGCTGGCACTCCTGTCATGACCAGCGAGACACTTCGCGCCGTCGCCCGGCCATGGCAGACCGCCACGAGGAACTCCACGGTCAGGGATGGCGTCACGGGCGATGCCACCGAGGGGCTAAGCGGTCGCGGTGAAGTGTGCTGCTGATCCGTCGCGGTTCGGGGTGGTCTCCAGCCCGGCCAACGAAAGGATCAGCACCCGACTTCGCTGCAACCGCTTAGCGTGGCTGCGGTGACCTATCGCCACAGGTCCCCACAGCCATGTCCACTTGGATCCGTCGTTAACAGGTCCTCGTGGAGCACCGAGCTCTATCTGTCCTTGCGGCGCGTCCACTTCCGAAGCAGCGAGTCGGTGGGCTTTGTCCGATCGTCTACGGCCACCGATTCCTGCCGAGCGGCGAGGTTCTTCTGGGCAAGGCGCGCGACCTTGGGATCGATTTTCGGGCAGATCAGCACGACCCGTGCGAGCGGATCGTGGAGCTGCGTGGGCCGTTTGCCAACCGCTTGGGCGGCGTGCAGGTATCGCTGTGCAATCGTGTCGGCGATCTCCGCGCGCTGCTGGGGATAACGCCACGCGGCGACGCATAGGGCGAACGCGGCCGCGTCGACGGTCCAGTCGTCAGGCCCGAACAGCAGGCGCAGCAGCAAGGTGCGCCGGGTGGACCGGGGCCACGGCTCCTCCGGCCGGTGGTGCAGGATACCGACGCACACCCACACCTGGGCGAACCGCTGCCAGTACAGCGGGTACCTGCGTTGGACCTCCATCCATGACGGTTCCCGTGGCGGCGGCATGTGGGCGAGCAACCCCAGGAGATCAGCGGAGTCAAGCCTGGTGAAGGCCGCTGCCCGGTCGAAGGCGACCAGCGGGTCAGCCCAGATGCCCTTGGCGACCTGCTGTACGAGCTCGACGGCCTCCGGCGAGGGCGTTGCCACGGTCGCGGAGGCCTCGGTGCCTCGATAGAACCACAGTGGCGGACCGAACTCCGTCCTGACGGGGATGCGCGGATCCGGTTCGGGTATGTGCGACACCGCGACCGAGGACTGTGGAAAGCACGCGCGATGGATGGTCATCGGAGTCGGTGCTTCGAGGGACGTCGCGTATGAACTGACGCGGGCGACCTTCCCCTGGCCCGACTCCTCGATCTCGGCCAGGTACCCGAAGCTCTGGCAGACGGCTTCCGTCGGCGGGGGAACGGTCTGGAGCCAGGTCGCTCCTTCGCAGGCACGCGATACGCAGTTGCGGAGGTAGGGCACCCGCGGATGTGCCACGGCGAGATCGACGAGTTGTGTCAACTGGGCGATGTCGCCGCCCCCGCGGGCCTGCCGGCCAGCTCGGTACCGGGCTGCGAGAACCGCTGCCCGGTGTTTGACCGCGGTGCCGTCGATCGCCGCCGCGCGCTCGGCCCAGCTCAGCGACTGTTCGACGTCGCCTTGGTCGAACGTGATGTCGGCGAGATCGAGCAGGAGATCGGCGTTTGTGGGCCGCAGCGCGGCGGCGCGCGTCCACGCGTCGATCGCCTGTTCCAGTTGTCCGGCGTCGCGGTGGGCATAACCGAGCATGATCAATGTGGGCTGTGTCGCGCGACCCTTGGATCGTGTTTCGAGCTCCTCGGCCGTGCCGCACCACGCGATCGAGTCCTGGTACGCCCCGAGCCGTCTGGCCAACGCTGAAAAGGCGCACAGGCAATCAGCGTCGATGTCAGGACGGCCCGCAGCCGTCCGAGCCAGCACCAGCCACGGAGCCAGCGCCCGCGCCGTCTCAGGTGGTGCCGGATTGTCGACCGCCTGCCAGACGGCAGTCACAGCCCTGCCGATCGATATCAGCGGCAGGGACCTCGCCGATTCCGGGGTGAACCAGGGTGCCACAGCCCAGGGCTTCTCGGGATGAGCAGCGACCACGGACCCGAGCAGTTCGACCGCCTCGGATACCCGACCCTCACCGGCGATCAGCGCAATGATCGCCGCCGCGTTCCCGGGGAAGACCGTGTTGCCATCGCCCTTGAACAGCTCGCGCGCGGCGTCGGACGATCCGGCAGCCTCAGCGACGTCACCGAGCGCGGAGTACGCGGATTCGAGCGCCGGATCATGAAACAGCGCCCGGCCGAGGTGAAAGGCGGCGTGTGAGAGCTGGCCGACAGCCACGTTCACACGGCACCGCTGCACTTCGACCTCAGCCTGAGACCGCCCGGAGCCGCCGCCCGGACCATCATCTGCCGTCGGTGTCATTCCGCTCCCATCGACACAGCGGATCAAGGCGCCCGCGAGCTGCGAGCATACCGACGGGCACCGACACGCCAGTCGCGCGGCTAAGCGGTCTCGGCGAAGTCAACTCTCCGTGGGGGTAGGAGCTTTGGTGGGAAGTGGTGGTGATGCCGAAGATCCTGACGGTGGAGTTGACGTCCGGGCGGCAGTTCGAGGTGCGTCGGCGGCTGGCAGGGCGTGATCTGTCGCGTAACGAGCGGCGGCGGTTGGAGTGCATCCGGTTACTGAGCCGGGGCCTGACCGCGCCGCAGGCCGCCGGCCTGGTGGAATGCAACCCGGTCACGGTGTGCGATGCGGTGCACCGTTTCACCGGCGGCGGGTTCGATGCCCTGGCCGATGCCCCGCGTGCGGGAGCCCGCCCCGCGGTGTCCGCTGTGCCACCGGCCTTGTAGGAGTAAAAAGTGATGACGCCTCGTGCGACGATCCTCCCGCGCGTGCGTAGGACGGTCTCATAGGTTCCATCGCTGTACCGGCCCCGGGGATCACTCGCACCGCGGTTGGTGGCGAGAAGGATCTTGAACGGTTAGAGGCCCACGGCGGCATCGCCAGGGGAGGTCACGCGGACAGCTAAGCGCGTTTCCAGAAGTCCTGCGCGTGACTGTCGGGGAGGGGCTGGTCCAGGTGTTGTCGAAGAGCATCACCGGGCCGGCTCCTGACTGCCGCAGCCCCCGGACCGGCCCCTGGCCGCCGAGCCGGCTACCGGCAGAACCTCTGGAAAGCCGCTCAGGCAGCTCTCAGATCAAGGTCATGGGAGACGATATGAGGGTGGAGCTGTGTCGAGCCGACGGCGGGGTGATCGCGGTCGAGGTGGTGGGGGAGTCGGACGCGCCTGCGGTGCTGTTCTGCCACGGGTTGGCCGACTCCCGGCTGGCCGTGTACGGCTTCGCGGGCGCGGCCCACGCGCTCGGACTGCGTCTCATCGCCCCGGATCGCCCCGGCATCGGCGGCACCGACGCCCGTCGCTTGCCGCGGGTCGTGGACTGGGCTGCGGAAGCCACCCTGGTCCTGGACGCGTTGGACGTCGGCTCGGTGGCGCTGCTCGGCGTCTCGGGCGGCGGAGCGTTCGCGGCCGCCTGCGCGTCCGAGTTGCCTGACCGCGTCCGCAGCCTGCTGCTCATCGCGCCCCTTGGCCCGCCTGCCTGGCCCACCCGCGGGATGGCAGCCGGGCAGCGCGCGTCCTTGCAGATCGCCCGGCACGCTCCGGCTTTCGGTGGCTGGTTTCTGGGCCGCCTGGCGATGCTGGCGCGCCGGGCACCAGGGCTGTTCCTTCGCCTGGCGACCAGCGAGATGCCCGCCAGCGACCGGCGTGCCCTCGCCCAGTCGGACGCGCGCGCGGCCTTCCTGACCAACTACCTGCGAGCGTTCCACCGCGGCAGCTGGGGAGTCGGGCAGGATCTGCGCGTGCTGACCCGACCCTGGGGTTTCGACCTCGAGTCGATCAGGGTGCCCACGTCGATCCACCACGGGGACGCCGACACCACCGTCCCGCTCCAGCACGCCCGCCGCTTCGCCGCGGCGATACCGGGCGCACGCCTTCACGTCCATCCCGGCCAAGGCCACTTCTCGATCCTCACCGCACCCGAGCAGACGCTGGCGACACTCGCCGCATAGCCGGTCGAGGTTGCCGCCGGAGATCACGGCGGCGGCGCGTCCGGTGGGCAACTGGGGCAACCGACGGAATGCTGTGGCCTGCTGAAACGAGCCATCTGTGAGGTGAGGATCCCGCCTATCGGTGTGGGGAATCCCTGCCGACCATTCGTCCGCGCATTCCGTCACTCCGGGAACGTCATGTCATCGGATCTTCGGGAGGCTCCGAGGACGACGAATGTGACGGCATCACCTCCGGGTCCGCGTCAGAATCGACCCTCACCCACGGCAGGTCCTCGAACTGCGCGACGATCCGGCTCCAGCCACCACTTCGCTCACCGCCGGTGGGAGCGGCATCGTCCAGCCAGATCTCCGTGCCCGGCGGAAGGTCCTCCGGTCCGCGCTCGGTGCCGATGACGAGGGTGAACTCGGGGTCATCAGGACTGCTCCGGCTGTAGTACGTGTCCCCGTCGCGCCACGCTTCCAGGGCGAAGTCCACAAGGATCGCCCGCCCGTGGCGGCCCTCGGGAAAGAGCAGAAGCAGAGTGTCGCCCCGCACGGGCACGTCGGTGTCAGCGACACGGGCGGCCAACGCCTTGATGGGGACGGCGGGCTCGACCTGGAGACCGAAGCCGGTGCGGTGCGAGCCGGTCACGGTCACGATGTGGTACGGCACGCCAATTCTCCTCCGACTCTTCCTCGCGCATTCCGTCACCCCGGGAACTTCATTTCGTCGGTACCTCAACTGGGCCGCGTGGAACCGGTGGACCACAACGCCCTCATCTCATCGTCCGCTCACCGGGCCGAATCACCGGCAGCCCAGACTGGCATGTCTTCGGCATCTACGTCGGCGAGCGGCGATCCCAACCAGGAGACCTTTCGTTGGATACAGAGTGCGGATCGCCGAGATCGACCAGGGCGCGCCAGGGTGGTCGGCCCTCTTCCAGTGAGAGCTTCAGCCGCCTGCTGGCCGACGTGGCCGCCCACCTGTTGAACGTCGCTACCGGCCGGCCCAGTGGCCCCCACACCGAAAGCGAGCAGAAGTGATCAATCTTGAGGACCGTGCTGCTGCATGCTGGTCCCCGGGGGTCCGCCCTCTGATGGTTGAGGCGCACCGGTGCTACGCCACACGCTCCGCGCGCGCCGCCATCGTGCTCACCTAGACAGCGGTTTGCGCCGACCTGCCCGCGGCAGCATCCAGGTCTGCGGCCAGCAGGTCCAGGTCGGCATGGCACATGCCCGCACCGTGGTCACCGTCGAGGTCACCGACACCACCCTGCACGTCTTCGACCACGACGGACACCGCCTGCGCACGCTTCCTCGCACCACCACGAAGGAGGTGACCCGCTTCAAGGCCTACGGCACGAAGAACCGCACAACAGGCTAGGAACCGGAAAGCATCAACCGACACACATCCGTCAAGGCTCAACTGAACCTAGACACGCGCTGGGTCATGCTGTCTTGTCTCGGTTGATGCTTGACGTTGTGGCTTCACCTGATGCTTGACACTGCTTGCATCGGCGTGCGCCCCGGCTGCTTTGCGGCAACCGCACGGCCCGGTACGGCGTCGTCATCTGTGCCTGAGGTTCCAGTACCGCGACCAGGGAGAATACAGCGATGCAGGAGCGGCCGTTCCTAACACTGCCCGAGGAGCTTGTGCTGGCCTGCGGGAATCCGGGGCAGGGCCTCATCCGGAGGCCGGACTTCTTCAACCGGGCGCTGTCCGGCGCTGTGCTCGCGGAACTTGAGCTGTGCGGCGCGATCACCATCGAAGACGCCAAGATCGTGGAACTGCGACCGCTCACGCTGGGGGATCCGGTTATCGATGGTCTTTTTGAGCAGCTCAGCAGCGATATCGGGCTTGGCCAACCCCGCACTGGCCAGCCCCGGTTGGTCAGCCCGCCGGACAACCTCCTCCGCCTGCGCCAGGACCTGCCCCGTGGCTTCGCCGCTCGGGTCTCCGCCGCGGTGCGGATCGGACTGGCTGCCCACCTGCCGAACTGGCCGCTCCACGGCTGGATAAGCACGTGGCCTCACTTCCGCGATATCGAGGAGCGCTGCCTCGCCGCAATGGAAGCCCGCGGGCTGGTGATCGCTCACCGGCGCCGATTCCTCGGTGTGGTGCCCCGTACCTCTTGGAGCACCTTGTCGCCCGAGTACGCCCGGGCGTCCGCCGGCAGGATCGATGAGGCGGTCCGAGCGGTTACCGCGGCGGCCCGGTCCGGACCGCCGTCCCGGCGCGCGGTACATCTGGTCGCCCTGGTTGGGGCTGCCGGCCTCAGCGGGCGCCTCTACCCCGGCCGCGAGCACCACGCCACCCGCCGCCGCATCGAGGAGGTCACCAGCGGCAATCCGGTCGCCGCCGCTGTCAGCTTCGTCAGGGAGGCCGACGAGCGGGCGCGGCGCGCGAATGACTGAAAGCGCCGACTCCCGGGCCCGTACTTCGCGGGCCTGCGGCCGATCGTGCAGATCACCCGCGGCGCATGCCATGATCCGGCCTCATGAGTGACCGTCCGCTTTCGCCTGCCTGGCTGGCCTCGTGGGTGAGCAGGGTCTCAGGCGCCCTGAAGGTGCACCCCAGGTCGCTCAGGCGATCCTCCGACACAGCTAGTGCCGCATCAGGCAACGTTCGCCCGCTCTCGCAGCCGGAAATCGGTCTGCTGTGGCTGGAGTTGCCTCATAGTCTGCACTGATGTGGACAGGGAACGCAGTGCTCGGCAGCTCCGGCTGATCGGCGAGACGGTGGAGATCGCGAAGGCTCTCGGCGTGGAGGTATGGCTCCGCGGGGGCTGGGCCATGGACTTCTTCATCGGTGAGGTCACGCGTGACCATGAGGACATCGACTGGTTCGCCTGGGCGGAGGATGCCTCTGCTCTGACCGACGGCCTGCTGCGTTCCGGCTATGAACCTCTGTCGGGGTCACCTGCCGACCAGCAGATTGATTTCTGCAAGCAGGGCGTGGAGAGCAGCTTTTCTCTCTTGGCCACGGACCGGTTCGGGCGCGTTGTGGTCGCCGGCGGTCCCTGGGCCGGGGAGGTGTGGCCGGAGGGCATGCTCGATGCTTCTGTTGGCCGTATCGCGGCACTGCGGTGCCGGATCATCAGTCCCCGCACTCAGATCGAGATCAAGCAGATGATGCCGGTCTGGGTTCCGGGCCGGCCCCGCCGGAAGAAGGACGTCGAAGACATCACCCGGCTGGAGGCGGCCCTGCGAGAGCAGGGCACCCGCCCAGCATGAGGGCTTGAAGGCGCGCTGCCGCTAACGTCTGCGCGTGGCAGAACGGGTGCGCTTACGCGAGATTGACGACGACGAAGGCCGACGGCTGCTGAGGATCATTCGCCGCGGCTCCGGCTCGGTAGTGACCTGGCGGCGGGCCCAGATGGTGCTGCTGTCAGCCCAGGGCATGCCAGTGACAAAGATCGCCGAGGTGACCTTCACCAGCGCGGACCGGGTCCGGGACGTGATCCACAACTTCAACGCCGACGGCTTCGAGGCGCTCTACCCGAAGTACAAGGGCGGACGGCCGAGAACCTTCACGCTGCCCGAGCGGCGCGAGATCAATCCGACTCCTGGCGCGGCGCATGACCGGCGGGGAGTTGACCTTGGGGGCGGTGCTGGCGCGCCTGGAGGAGCGGGAGCGGGAGCGGGAGATCGCCACGCAGGTCGAGGAGGCGAAGGAGCAGATCGCGTAGTTGGACGAACCCGGCCGGGCTGCCGGGGAGATCCGGATCACCCGCAAGACGCTCCTGGAGCTGCCCGATCCGGCACCGCCCGCGCGCGCCGCCGGCCCCCAAGCTGCCGGACCATCCGGCCTACCAGCAGATCATGGCAGTGTTCGCCGCGGCCGACGCCCCGCGGCGGGCACGGCAGATATGCGAGGCGATGGACATGGAGATCGCGCCCAACAACATCAACAACACCCGCCTGAAACTCAAGCGGCTGACCGAGCGCGGCATCCTGGTCGAGACCGAGCAGGGATTGTTCGCCCAGCCGCAGCCGCAGCCGCAGCCGCAGCCGCAGCCGCCCGGCAGCCCCCGACCAGCCCGCCTACCCCAGTCGATAAGGCAATGCGGAGATCAACTCACATATCGCCCTCTCGGAGCTTTCCACTCTCTGGACCCAGTCGCGGGAGCAGATGCCCACCGGAGCACAGATACTTTCCGGCGCCGTCCATGCGGTCGTCCACGAACACCACTACGCGCCGGCGCCCTGTCAGCCTGCAAGCCGGCCCGCGCACCGATCGATGCCGGCCCGCGCTTCACCTCCTCCTCCGCGGCAGGGTGCTGCGGGCCGGTCATCCGTGCCGTCGCAAGTCGTGGAAGAAGTCGTCGATGACGTGGAGCTGCCCGGAGCGGGCCGTCTCGTCGTAGACGTATTTGCCGACGGCGAGGTCGAGTACTCCGAGGCCGAAGGGCGAGAACACCAGCGGCCGGTCGGTGGAGGGTGTCACCCGTCCGGTCATGACGTCCGCGAGTGTGCCGTGCAGGAAGTCGCGGCTGCCGGTGAGCTGTTCGGCCAGGTGGGGCGAAGTGTTGGCTTTGAGGCAGTGTTCGACGTCATCGACGATGTTGGTCGAGGCGAGGATGATCTCGGGCGCGAGGTCGCGCAGCGACACATGCAGGACCAGAGGGTTGTGGTCGAACCAGGCCGGGTCGCTGATGTGTGGCTCGTCGGCGATGGTGGCGAAGACGACGAGGTCGCTGGAGCGGATGAGTTCCTCGGGGGTGTCGTGCAGGGTGATCTGTCCGGCGCCGGAGGTCTGTTGGAGGTAGTCGCGGAAGCCCGCGGCACTGTCGGGGGACAGGTCGTGGACACCGGTCTCGTCGAAGGACCAGCCCACGGCGGTCAGGAAGGTGTGGATGTAGCGGGCGATCAGGCCAGTGCCGAAGAACCCGATGCGAGTGGGGCGTTGCCGGTTGCGGGTGAGGCGGTCGGCGGCCAGTGCCGCGGATGCGGCGGTTCTGGTGGCGCTGATGGTGGAGCTTTCCAGGCAGGCGAAGGGGTAGCCGGTGTCGTGGTCGTTGAGGATCAGGACTGCGGAGGCCCTGGGGATACCGGCCTGGACGTTGTCGGGAAAGCTGGAGATCCATTTGAGGCCGTCCACCCGCACGTGCCCGCCGATCGAGGCGGGCAGCGCGATGATCCGGGAGGAGGGCCGATCGGGGAAGCGCAGGAAGTAGGAGGGCGGGTTGACCGACTCTCCTGCGGCGTGCAGCCGGTAGGTGGCCTCGACGAGGTCCACGATCTGCTTTTCCCGGTCCTGGAGGGCTTGCTGGACCTGGGCGCCGGAGATCACTGCGAACGGTGGCACGGTGTACGGCTGGGACATGGCGGGCTCGATTGCGTTGGAGCGGACGGTGGTCATCCGGCGCTCACCTCGGCGGTCGGCGGGCACTCGGCCGGGCGCAGCGGCTCGGCCATGGCGACGAGTACCTCGCGTGGTCCTTGGAAGGCCTCCCTGCTGTGCGCGGTGCGCACATTGTCGACGAGCATGAGGTCGCCGGCCTTCCACGGCTCGCGGGCGGTGTGGGCGGTGTAGGTGTCGTTGAGGAGCTGGATGACATCCGGGCCGATGGGGTCGCCGCCTCCGTAGCGGGTGTTGAACGGCAGTGACTCGGCGCCGTAGACCTCGATGAGGTATTCACGGATTTCGGGCTCGATCGTCCATTCGTTGAGGAAGGCGATCTGGTTGAACCAGCAGCGGCGGCCGGTGACCGGATGGACCGTCACGGCGGGGCGGCGCTGGCGGGTGCGCAGGCTGCCGTCGGGTTGCCAGGCGAATTCGATGGCGGCTGTGCGGCAGTACTCCTCGATGGCCCTCCGGTCGTCGGTGCCGAAGGCCTCGGCGTAGGGGGCGCCTATCTCGTCGTTGTAGGTGCGGGTGAGTAGCCAGCCTTCCTGTTCGAAGCGCTGGACCAGCTCGGTGGGCAGTGCCTCCAGGACGGTGGCGGCGTCGGCGACGGCGGTGGCTCCGCCGGTGCTGGGCGCGGTCAGGCAGGCGAACAGCATGAGGCCGGGGGGCTGGAGGGCGTAGCTGAGTTCGTGATGCATGCACATCGGCTGGTTCGGCGGCCATACCGCGGAGGAGTACACGCCTGGGGTGTATGTCTGGCGGGGGGCGAAGGCTTCCTTGTCGGTCATCAGGGCCGGGGCCAGGCGGTGGAGGATGGCGCCGGCCCGGTCCGCGTCGCACAGTCGCAGGCCGCGGATGAGGAGCGAGCCGTGTTCGGTGACGAGAGTGCGCAGTGCGCGATGGTGTTCAGCCGCCCAGTCCGACACGTCGTCAGGGGTCTCGGTGTACAGGATCGGGGGCTTGCCGGGGTTCAGGTCCATCTTGAGGAGGGCCGCCGTGGTCGGGTAGGACATGGTGCTTTTCCTTCCGATGTGGGATTTCGATGTGGGTTCTTCGATGAGGTTCAGGAGGAGGTAATCGGTGCGATTGCGTGCCGCTCGGGTCGGTTGTCGACCAGTGCGGCGAGGTCGGTGAGGATCGGGTGTGCGGTGACGTCTTTGAGGGACACGACGCGGTCCAGGGCGATGGCGAGTTTCACCGCCGAGAGGGAGGTGCCGCCGCGCTCGAAGAAGTGGTCGCGGCGTCCTATGTGGTCCTGTGGGACGCCGAGGACGTGTCCCCAGGCGTCTGCCAGCCGCCGCTCGGTCGGTGTGGTCGGCGGCTCGTGGTCGTCCTCGGTGGTGGCGAGTTCCGCGGCGAGCGCCGTCAGCGCCTTCTTGTCGATCTTGCTGTTGGCGGTCAGCGGCAGGCTTTCGCGCCAGTGGAAGGCCGCCGGGACCATGTAGGCAGGCAGCGAGATACCCAGCCGGTCGGCGAGGGTCCCCGTGCCCAAGGGCTTTGGGGCGGAGTAGAAGGCGACCAGGTCTTTGCTCCGGTCGGCGCGTTCGGCCACCACCACCGCACCGTCGCGGACACCGGAGAGACGGAGCAGGGTGTTCTCGATCTCGCCGATCTCGATCCGGAACCCCCGGATCTTGACCTGGGCGTCGCGGCGGCCGAGGAACTCCAGCTTCCCCGAAGGGTGCCAGCGGCCGTAGTCGCCGCCGAGGTAGAGCCGCATGCCTTCGCGGTGCGGATCGGCCATGTACGCCGCTTGGGTGCGTTCGGGGTCATTGATGTAGCCGCGGCCGACACATACTCCCGAGAACGCGATCACGCCCGGGGCGCCCAGTGGCACCGGTGCGAGGCGTTCGTCGACGACGTAGATGTTCACGTTGTTGACCGGGTGGCCGAGCAGGATGCGTTGCGGCGCCCGGTCCATGACGTCGTGGTTGGTGTCGTCCGAGGTCTCGGTGAGCCCATAGGCGTTGACCAGTCGGGTCTGGGTCTGGGCGGTGAACCAGCGCTCGGCGAGCTCCTTCTTCAGCGCCTCCCCTGTGACCGACACGTACCGCAGGTCGGGCAGCGTACGGGGACGCTGTTCGAGCTCGGTCAGGACGGCTTCGAGGTAGGAGGGCACGACCTGCAGGACCGTGACTTTGCCGTCGGAGACGGTGTCGAGGAACCGGGGGACGTCGAGGATGACGTCCTGTTGGACCAACAGGGTCTGCCCGCCGACCAGCAGCGCGGAGAGCAGTTGCCACAGGGAGATGTCGAAACACGGCGGCGCGGTCTGGGCCACCACCTGTCCCTCGCCGATCTCCAGGTCGTCGATCTTGGCGTAGAGGTGGTTGAGCATGCCGGCGTGTTCGCACATCGCGCCCTTCGGCCGACCGGTGGAGCCGGAGGTGAAGTAGATGTAGGCGAGTTGGTCGGGTGTGACGTGGATGCCGAGATCATCGTCGGCGTGGTCTTCTTCGTAGGCCTCCTCGAAGAGCAGCCTCGCGACTCCGGGCAGGGAGTCGAGTGCCTGGTCGAGAGTGGTGGTGCTGCCCGGTTCGGTCAGCACCAGGGTGCATTCGGCGCGGGAGAGGGTGGCAGCGATGCGTTCGGCCGGGAAGTGCGGCTCGATGGGGAGGTAGACGCCTCCCGATTTGAAGGTCGCGATGACGGCGGCCAGCCAGTCGAGGTTGCGTTCGGTCACCACCGCCACGACACCTTCGCGGGCGAGCCCGCGGGCTGAAAGGGCGCGGGCCAGCTGGTTGGCCCGGGCGTTGAGTTCCGCATAGGTCCACTGCCGGTCGGCATACACGGCGGCGACGGCTTCCGGATGCATCCGCACCCGGTCCTCGAACAGCTCATGCACCCGCGCGTTGGGCAACTCCCGGACCGGCCCGGCCAGTTGCTCGAGCTGGAATCGCAGCTCTGCGTCCGACAGCAGGCTCTGGCATGCGTGTTCGGCATCGGGGTCGGCGGTGATCAGCGCGAGCGCGGTCAGGTGATAGCCGGCGATGCGGGCGGCGCTGTCGGCGTCGAGCATGTCGGTGCGGTAGCGCAGCCGCAGCACGAGCCGACCGTCGCGGTGAAGTGCGCCCACCCGCAGCGCGGTGTCCTCGGCGAGGTCCCCGTCGATCGCGGCGG
This sequence comes from Streptomyces sp. NPDC002619, assembly GCF_042889305.1. Taxonomy (NCBI): domain Bacteria; kingdom Bacillati; phylum Actinomycetota; class Actinomycetes; order Kitasatosporales; family Streptomycetaceae; genus Streptomyces; species Streptomyces sp. NPDC002619. The sequence goes on from NZ_JBIAQV010000051.1 coordinate 37,733, forward strand.
GATCGAAGACGGTCTCGAACGACGGCTCCGTCAGGCCCAGTTCGCGCCTCAGAGTGTCGATGTCCTCGGCCGGGACGTCCTGGTGTGCCAGCAGTTCGGCGGCGGCCTGGTGGGTGTGGTGCAGCAGTTCCCGCCATGAGGCGGGCACGGTGGACAGACGGCACGGCAGTGGGCGGCCGCCCTCGGTGACGTAGCCGGTGGTGATCTCCTGCTCTGCGGACAGTGCCGCGAGCACCTTGGCGTGCGCGGCCAGCAGGAGCGAACCGAGCGGCATCGCCAGCTCGTCCGCGAGTCGGCGCAACCCGGTCACGGTGTCGTCGGGGACTTGGGACTCGTACTGGCCCATGCCCGTCATCGGGTGGAGGGTCCAGCGTGGGGCGGGGGTGAAGCCGCCGGCCGTCAGTACGCCGCGCCAGTACTCCCGGTCCATCAGGGTGTGGTTCACATGCGTTGCCATCGGTTCGTTTCCTCTGCTTGTTGCTGGTGTGGCGGTGTCAGTTGCCGTGGGCCGCGGCGGCGTGGGCGGTGTTGCGCTCTTGGCAGGCCTGAAGGTGGGTCTTGTTGTCCGGCATTTCCCGGGCCGGGTTGCCTCCCCACTGGGCGTGCGTGGGGATTTCCTCGCCCTTCATGAGGAAGGAGTCGGGGGCGAGCATGGCGCCGTCGCCGATCGCCACGCCGTAGTGGACGAAGGCGCCGACCCCGAGGGTGCAGCCGCTGCCGACGGCGCTGCGGTCGGACTTGAAGGCACCGTCCTCCTGCGAGTGGCACTGGACCACGGTCCCGGCGTTCAGCGTGCTGTCGTCGCCGATGGTGACGAGGGTGCGCTCCGGGAAGAAGCAGCCGTCGTCGAAGACCCGCTTGCCGATCCTGGCCCCGAGCAGCCGCCAGATCACGTTCTTGAAGGGGGTGCCGTTGAAGACCTGGATGTAGTCGATCGAGGCCAACTTCCAGAAGCGTTCATGGCGCCAGAAGGAGGGCGCGTAGATCGAGCAGTACAGCGGCTTCTGGGCCTTGAACCCGGCGGATGCCCGCTCGATCAGCGCGAAGTAGACGACGGTGAACATCAGGGTGAGGACACTGGCCAGTGCGATCGCCAGAGCTCCGAGCGCGGGGTAGAGGCGGGCTGCCCCTATGGTGATGAGGGTGATCACGAAGACGTGGATCAACCGCGCCAGCAGGTACAGGCCGGCGGTTGCCGCATTGTGACTGTTCTTGGCGGCCAGGCGGCGGCGCAGCTCGTCGCCTGTCTGGAGGTGGTTGAACCTCTTGTCGCGCATCACCGTGCGCGGGATCTCGAAGCTGGGTGAGCCGAGCAGACCCACGCCTTCGCGCACCGGTCCGTCGATGGGGACCATGACCTTGGTGGCGAGTAGGCAGTTGTCGCCGGTCCTGCCCTGCGAGGGGTAGGCGATGCGATTCCCGAGGAAGCTACGGGCCCCGATCGACGTATGGGACACGCGGAACGACGTGCTCGAGAAGTCGACGTTCATGAGAGACAGCCCGTCGGCGATCATGGTGCCGGTGCCGACAGCGCTCAGGTACGGGTTCTCGTGCTGCACTTCGGTGCCGAAGTTCGACCCGGTCTGCTCGACGCGGGACAGGTCGTATCCGAGGTAGCGCAGGTAGTGGACGATGCCGGAGCTGTCGCCGAAGAGCGTGGTGAAGGACTTCCTGTTGGTCATCAGCGCGATCGCCCGCTGGATTCCGTAGTGGAAGCCGTACAGCGGATAGACCTTGCCAGGCTCGATGGCCCGGTTGAGCACGCGCGGCACGGTGCCCACGACAAGGAGGCCGACGAGCAGGGAGCCGAAGAAGACGACCAGGGAAGTGGTCAGGGCATAGGCGTAGAAGGTGGGGCTGGTGATGTCCACGCGCTGCGGGTTGAGGAGCGCGTGAAGTTGCGGGATCTCGGCCGACAGGACGCTCGCACCACCCATCGCCAGCGGCAGAACCACCACCAGCAGATTCAGCAGCTGCACTACGCCGTACACGGTCCTTTTGACCGTGGGGCAGTCGGCCGGGCCGACCGTCCGGTAGTCCACCTCGGTCGGCTGCGCCGGCGAGCCGTGCCAGCGTTCTCCGTCGGGCACCACCTGGCCGGTGTGCAGGGAGGAGGCATGGCCCAGCTGAGCGTCGTCGCCCATCGAGGTTTCGATGTCGAGGACCGTGTGCTCGCTGACGAGCACGTTGCTGCCGAGAGTGACCGGGCCGGTCTGGATCAGGCCGCCGTTGGCGCGGTAGCAGGACAGGAGCACGTCCTTGCGGATGATCGTGCCCTCCCCGACGGTGAGCAGGTCGGTGCAGACCGGTATGGCGTGGGACAGGATCGTGACGCCTTTGCCGATCCTCGCGCCGAGCGCCCTGAGGTAGAGCACGTACAGCGGTGAACCGGCCAACAGGCGCAGGGGGCTGGTGCGGATCAGGGCCTTGACGACCCAGAACCGTAGGTAGGCCATCCCCCACAGGGGGAACGCGCCGGATCGCCAACGGCCGATGAGTGACCATTTCGCCACGATCGGGAAGGTGCACAGACCCAGGAAGCCGGCACCGGCGAACAGGACCGACCGGAGGTAGAGGTCGAACAGGCCCGAGCCCGCAGAGATCCATTCGTAGCCCTGCGCGCCAACGAGGGCTGCGAGGCAGGAGTAGCCCAGGAAGATCAGGAACTGCAGTAGTCCGCACACGATGTAGCGCCGCGTACGGACGGCTGTCGGCACCTCGGCTCGCGCCGCCACCTCTGTCTGTGCCGCAATGGCGTTCGCAACCCCCACATCGGTCGGTGTCTGCGCCGGTACATCCTCAGCCGAGGACGGGGACGGGCCGGGCATGGGCGTGGTGTCACCGAGCGCGCCGGCAAGGCTGCGGATTGTGGGGTGCCGGTAGATGTCCTTCATCGACACCGTCGGCAAGTCTGCCCGCTTCCTGACCCGCGCACAGAACTGGGCCATCACCAGGGAATCGGCGCCCAGGTCGTTGAAGAAGTGACTGTCGGCCGGTATCTGCTCCACGCGCACCACGCCGGCCAGCACCTCGGCCAGAAGCCTCTCGGTGCCGTTCGCCGGGCCGGCGTCCCCGCCGTCCTGGAGGGTCGAGATCTCAGCCGGAACGGCCGGCAGGACTTCGACAGATTTCCCTATCACGTGAGCTCCTTCAGGACGTTTCGGTCGGGGTCGGTCGATGCGGGCGGATTCGTGATGCCCGCCTCTCCAGTGAGCCCGGCCGGGGAGTCCCTGTCCTGCCCCTGAATTTCGGGGCTTGACGCAACACCCAGGTCTTGGTAAACCGACCGCTTTGCTGGTCATCGCCCCGCGTTCCCTTGCTTTCTGCGCGCTTCGCACGACTTGCGACCGCATATCACAGGCACACGTCCAATACGCGGGGAAATCACCCGCGCATTGCGTTGACCGCCCGTCCGGCCCGGCGTTGTCCGGGTCGGTCACGGACACGGCCGCTTATGCACGAACTGGGTGCGTGTCAAGTCCCGAATTCCGGTGGCATGACAAAGCACACGGATACATGAGCTGGGCTACCCCCGTTCTGGGCGACTTGCCGCTCTTCAGCCGATATGCGATACGTGGAGAGGGCCCCTTCAGTGCTCGCCGAGGAAGCCCCTGCTGGCCGTCCTGGAAGAGGAGTGCCATGACAGGAGCGCAAGAGGCCGCCGGGCGCGTGATCACCGGACGTTACCGGCTCCTGCGTCGGCTCGGCACCGGCGGCATGGGACGTGTGTGGCTGGCGTACGACCAGGAACTGGCGTGCGAGGTCGCGCTCAAGGAGATCATTCTGCCGCCGGACGTCCCCGAATGCGAGGTGGGCTCCCGGATCGCGAGGGCCCGCGGCGAGGCCCGGCACGCCGCCCGGCTGCGCAACCATCCGCATGTCGTCACCGTGCACGACATCGTGGAAGAGGACGGCCTGCCGTGGATCGTCATGGAATACGTCCCCGGCGCCATGGACCTGGAGGCGGTGGTGCGCGAGCGGGGGCCGCTGCCGCCCCGTGACGTCGCCCGGATCGGTCTGGCGGTCCTCGACGCCCTGCTGGAGGGACACCGGCTCGGCGTCCTGCACCGGGACGTCAAACCGGCCAACATCCTGCTAACCCATCCGGGGCCCCAGCCCTCCTATCCGACGGAGGGCGGCGGCCAGGTGATGCTCACCGACTACGGCATCGCGCTGGAGCCGAGCTCCGGGGAGGACCGCCTGACCGCCACCCTGGAGATCCTCGGGACGCCGCGCTTCATGGCCCCGGAGCGGGCCAACAGTCAGCCGCCCACCCCTGCCGCCGACCTGTTCTCGCTCGGGGCCACCCTGTACTACGCCCTCGAGGGGGCCGGTCCGTTCGACCGTGACACCGCCCTCACCACGCTGAGCGCCCTGCTGTCCGAGTCCCTGAGCCCGCCGCGCCGGGCGGCGGAGCTGACCCCGGTCCTCGTCGGGCTGCTGGCCAAGGACCCCGCGGACAGGATGGACGGTGAGGAGGCCGCCCGGCGGCTCGCCTCCATCGCCGACCAGCCCCACCCGTCCCCTTTGCAGCAACCGGCTCCCTCACCGGAGGTGCCGCCGCCCGAGCGGCCCTCCGCCTCGAAGCCGCCGCGCCCCCAGGAATCGGCCCCGCCGACCGAGATCCTGTCGCCGGCCGAGCCGGAGGAACCGACCGGCCCGCCCCCGGAACCGCTGCCGCACGAAGGGGACGAGGCCCGGCTGCGGCCCCGCCCGCCGCGGCCCAGAAACCGACGGGCCAGGCTCATTGCGGGGGTGGCGCTGGTGGCGCTTGCCGCGGCGGGCGGCGGCATCTACCTGGCACAGTCCCGTTCCTCGGGTCCTGAACCCGCCGCACCGTCCGTGTCCTCGATCCAGGTCGGCAACTCCCCGGGCGGGGTGGCAGTGTCCCCGGATGGGCGCCGGGTCTACTCGACCAACTACTTCAACCCGGCTTCGGTGTCGGTGATCGACACCGCCACCAACCGCACCGTGGGGAATCCCATTCCCGTCGGCGACAAGCCGCAGGGGGTGGCGGTGTCCCAGGACGGACGCCGGGTCTACGTGGCCAATGCCGGCTTGGCTTCGGTGTCGGTGATCGACACCGCCACCAACCGCACCGTGGGCAACCCCATTGATGTCGGCAAGAACCCGATCAGGCTGGCGGTTTCCCGGGACGGACGCCGGGCCTACGTGGCCAATGCCGGCTCGGATTCGGTGTCGGTGATCGACACCGCCACCAACCGCATCGTGGGGAATCCCATTCCCGTCGGCGACAACCCGCAGGGGGTGGCGGTGTCCCAGGACGGACGCCGGGCCTACGTGGCCAATGCCGGCTCGGCTTCGGTGTCGGTGATCGACACCGCCACCAACCGCACCGTGGGCAACCCCATCGATGTCGGCAAGAACCCAGTCGGGGTGGCGGTCTCCCAGGACGGACGCCGGGCCTACGCGGCCAATGCCGACTCGGATTCAGTGTCGGTGATCGACACCGCCACCAACCGCACCGTGGGCAACCCCATCGATGTCGGCAAGTACCCAGTCGGGGTGGAGGTGTCCCCGGACGGACGCCGGGCCTACGTGGCCAATGCCGGCTCGGATTCGGTGTCGGTGATCGACACCGCCACCAACCGCACCGTGGGCAACCCAATCGATGTCGACGGGTACCCGGTGTGGGTGGCGGTCTCCGAGGACGGACGCCGGGCCTACGCGGCCAATGCCGGCTCGGCCTCGGTGTCGGTGATCAAGTTCTAGCCTCCCCTTTTCGCTTGCGGCGGCGGAGTCGAGTTGGTCGCGGTGGGCCGGTGGTTTTCGGCTGTTGGTCGCCGGGCGGACATGGCTGCGGCCCAACGCTGGGGTCGGGTTCTCCAGGGATCCTCGGGTCGTAGGCGGGCAGGGACAAGTACCGCAGGTCAGGTGGCAGGCCGTGGCAGGACGGCGAGGTGGGCGAACGCGCTGACAAGGAGGTGGGCGAACGCGCTGACAAGTTCGTGCCGCCATGGCCGGGTGGCGGCGATCCGCAGGCGGAGGCGGCGTCCGCCGCGGGCGGCTGCGGTGCCGGAGTACCAGCGCTGGACACCGGCGAAGGTAGAGCCCTTCTTCACGAAGCCGGTGTCATCGACGATCAGTACGCCGTCCGGCTCGCCGAGCTGCTCGGCGACGTATGCCGACGTATGGTTCGAGGTCGTCGCGGACCTCGTCCGCATCCCAGTGGCTGCGGGACAGCAGGTGCTGCAGCGCGTCGGGGGTGGCGTGGCCGGCGTACTCGGCGATCTGCCGACCATTCTTGCGGTCCACCGGGCCGAGCAGCCCGCACACGCAGTCCCGCATCCGACGCCGCGCCTCCACGCAGGCGAAGCGGGCTCCGATCCGCAGGAAGAGTCTTCAAGTTCCTGTTCCCACAAGCTCGTCGGCATGTCATCGATCACGTGGGTGAGCTGTCCGGAGTGTCGCCACTACATGCGGCAGGGGCACACGATCGCGGGACGGCCCCGCAAAGACCGCCCCACTACCGCCCCCGCCCCACTGCACTCCCCACCTCCAGGCCGTTGACCAGGGAAAATATAGTGGTCCGGCTGTAGTGCCAAGCTGTAGTACTAAACTGACAAACAAGGAGTAATCCATCACCCCAAGCCGCGGGAGATCATCATGGCGACAAGCGCCCGGAAGCACATCCGACACCTCGTCGGTGCGTTTTGCGCTGCTGCGCTGCTCGCCGGAACGGTGGGCGTGACGAGTGCTGAGGCAATGCCTCAGACAACGAAGGCCACGGCGGAATCGCCGAGCGCGGTATCACGCGATTCCTGCACGGGCCCCCAGGACCCGCCGGGCTGTATCCCTTAGTGCCCGTGAACAAACTGATCGTTTAGGGGTGTTGGGCGGTCGGGCGGGCCAGTCTGCGGGCCATCAGCATGATCATGGACCACTTGACCATGGCTTCGTGGTGGGCGGGTAGGCGCTCGTAGTCGCGGACGCAGCGGCGCCGCTGGAAGATCCACGACAAGGTTCGCTCCACGCACCACCTACGCGGCAGGACGACGAAGCCTTCGGTGTCGTCGCTGCGCTTGACGATCTCCAGCGTGAGCTGGAGCTTCTCCTTGGCCCAGTCGACGAGTTTGCCGGCGTAGCCGCCGTCGGCCCACACCAGGCGGATCGTGTCGAACAGCTCTCGTAGGTGCTCCAGTGCGGGCCGGGCTCCGTCGCGGTCCTGCACGCTGGCGGTTGTGACCAGCACGACCAGGAGCAGGCCGCGACAGTCCGTGATGACATGCCGCTTGCGGCCCGCCACTTTCTTGCCCGCGTCGTAGCCGCGACTGTCGGCGCCGACGGTCTCCGCGGCCCGTACCGACTGCGAGTCGATGATCGCGGCAGTGGGATCCGCGTCCCGCCCCTCCGCCCGGCGGACCTGGTCACGCAGATCGTTGTGGACCGCGTCGACGTCACCATCCTGGTACCACCTGGCGAAGATGGCGTGCACGGTGCGCCAGGGCGGGAGGTCCGCAGGCAGGTTGCGCCACTTGCAGCCGTTGTCGGCCACGTAGAAGATCGCGTCGACGACCTGCCGTCGGCAGTACTCCTCCGGGCGCCCGCCGTTGCCGTCCAGCCACGCCGGGCAGGGCATCACCGCCTCGATGACTTGCCATTCCTTATCGGTGGTGTCCGAGGTGTAGCGGCGCGGCCGCACCGGATGCCGGGCGCCGTGGCCGAAGCGGCAGGCCACGCAGGAGCAGCGGGTTTCTTCAGCGCGGGTGACAGCGGCAGGAACAGGCGCGTACAACGGCATCACAGGACCTCTTGGTACGGCAGGGCTTCGACACCGCTGTTGCTACCGAAAGGTCCTGGCCTGTCAGGTCACTTCGCCAGTTCTGCTCCCAACTGCTCTGCGACACTCAGAGGTGGCGGCCGATGAGCCAGTGGTGGCCGAACGGGTCGATCACGCGGCCTTGGCGCATCCCGTACGGCTGGTCAGCGACCGCGAACATCTCGCGCGCGCCGGCAGCGACTGCCCGTGCTGCAACCGCGTCGGGATCATCGACGTCGAGGGAGATCCGTACCGTCGTCGCACCCAGCGTCTGTGGACTCGGCGTGCCGAGCTCTGGCGCCTCGGTCGCCACGCCGAGGCGATGACCTGCGATTGAGAGAACTGCCACTTGCGGCCCGTCAGGAGCACGCACTCGCTCACCATCCTCGATGGCGCCGAACGCCTGCGCGTAGAACACGACTGCGGCGTCGACGTCGTTGACCGCCAAGAACGGATAGACATCGCTCATGCGCACGATCCTAAAGCGGTGGAGCCTCTCTCATGCCCGTGAACAATCTGCTCTGCGATCAGTTTGTTCACGGGCA
>NZ_JBIAQV010000052.1:0-46023 GCF_042889305.1 Streptomyces sp. NPDC002619
CTACAGGACTACGCAGGCGAGCACGGACTCGTTCAGAAGCACACCACGCGCGGGCATGGCCAGGCCGCCTGAGCCCCGGCGGGGGCCGCCCCCGACTCGATGCCTGTACGCCGCTCCGGGGAACACGAGCTGAGGACTCTCACCCGATGCGGCGGAACTGAGCGGAAGGGCAGGGCGACCGCAACTCGGCCAGGCGGCATGGTCGGACCGCCCGATGGTTCTCGACGGGGCGGGGCTCGCCGCGCGATGAGGAGGGCTCGCCCACCGTGCTGTCTGTGGACCTGCCGTCGTCGTGTCGTTCCGCTGCCCGCGCTCTGTATCGCCCCGCTTCGCTGGCACCGGATGCGGCAGTCGGCCGCACGCGCCAAGGCGGGGGAGCAGTGGCACGAGTCCGGCTACGTCTTCACCACCCGCACCGGGCGCCAGGTCGAGCCGCGGAACGTCTACCGGTCCTTCACCCGCATCGCCGACTCCGCCGGCATCCGAGTCGTCCGGCTGCACGACGCCCGGCACGGCACCGCCACCCTCCTCACAGCGGCCGGAGTCGCGCCCCGCGTCGTGATGGAGATCCTCGGGCACAGCCAGATCAGCATCACCATGGACGTCTATACGCACGTCGTGCAGGACACGCAGCGCGAGGCCATCAGCCACATGGGCCGGCTGCTCAAGAGGCGCCCCGGCAGTGAGTGACCGCCCTCGTTGATGGCAACAACTGATGTCAAAGGCCCCGGACCATGATCGGTCCGGGGCCTTTTCCCTTGTGCCCCCAGCAGGATTCGAACCTGCGACACCCGCTTTAGGAGTTCATTCTTGGCTGCATGCGCGCTGCCGCGTTGCTACTAGAGGGGCACAAGTCTGTCTCCCCGCCACCGTCAAGGTCCCCGTACGTACGGCTCTGTTGCCGTCATCTCCTGCCGTCAGGATCCGCTGCGCAGTCGCTTCTCGCACTCGCTCTTGTCCGGCTGATCGGTTAGGTTCTGGTCGGCTGTTCGACCTGGTCAGTGGAGGCGTCGGGTGCAGATCTCGGGTGTCGAGGTGTACGTGAATCACCCGGTGCTGCACTTGGGCGCGACGGATTGGGTTCCCATCTCCCTGGAGCTGGGCGACGCTGACGCAGCAGGCTGCGACACCCATGTTGCGGTCCGCGTCCGGGCACAGTCGGACCTCATCCGCGTGCGCCTTTTCAAGGACCTCGGCGACTCCGTCAGCGCCAACCCTGCGTTCACTACCGTGTTTGACGGCCAACTCCTCCTGGACAACGGACGCCTGGCTGTCGGCGACGTCGAAGGCCTCACCCGCTTCGTCTATCAGCTGGGGGACCGAGGAGCCTGGAACGTTCGCGTAGCGGTGGACAAGCCGGGTTGGGATGCCCGTGCCATCGATGTGACTGTTGGACGGCCCAGTACGTAGCTTCAGCAGCGTGACGGGGCGCTTGGAAGGCGCCTGGTGTGATCGTCGGCGCATCCCTCCTGACCTGGTGTTCCACGGACGCCGAGCGCGATAGATCGGCGCCTTCGACACGTATTCGACAGGGGGGCGCCAACGTCCACTGGCTACGGCCGCTCCTGCCGGGTATCTGGCTGAGCATGCCTGCTCTGATCTATACCTCGCACAGCGCAGCAACCACGGCGTGGGCCTTCGTGGGAGCCATTCTCATCGTGCTGGCGGTGGGTTGGGGTATATCCGGATGAATCTCACCTGAGGCGCGATCCAGATTTTTCGGAGTTCGGCGGTCTGCGGATGTCGAGAACGTGCCACCGGCTCCGTCCCAGGGACATCAGCGGCCACCACCGGCCGCACGAGGAAGAAGGAGAAACCAGCATGGCGATTCAGCGGATGGACAACGTCGGCATCGTCGTCGAGGACATGGATGCCGCCATCGCGTTCTTCGTGGAACTCGGTATGGAGCTGGAGGGCAGGGCGGAGGTCGAGGGCCTCTTCGCCGACCAGTGCACCGGACTCGACGGCGTCCGCTGTGACATCGCGATGGTCCGGACCCCAGACGGTCACAGCCGGCTCGAGCTGGCGAAGTACCGCAGCCCCGCGGTGATCAGCGCCGGGCCGCGCAACCGGCCGCACAACATTCTGGGCACGCACCGCGTCATGTTCGCCGTCGACGACATCGAGGACACCGTTGCCCGCCTGCGCCCTCACGGCGCCGAACTCGTCGGCGAGATCGCCCGGTTCGAGGACAGCTATCGGCTCTGCTACCTCCGCGGCCCGGAGGGCATCATCATCGGACTGGCCGAGCAACTGCGCTGAGAAGGAGGAACCGAACCATGCAGCCGAACGGAAGCCATGAGATGGACCTCGGAGAGAGGTGGCTCGCCACCTCTGAAGTCGTTTACTAACATGGCGGTAACTTCGCAATTCTGGCTGTATTGGGGCGTATTGATCGCGAGAGTATTGGCCCAAAATCGCCTACGACCCTCAGCTGTGATCGCGGTTGGCTCCGCGGCTTTGGGCGGGAGCTGCCATGGGGCGAGTGATCATGGCCCATTAAGCTGATGGCGAGTCGGGCAGTCTGTGGACCTTCCCGACCGAACTTCTCCCCGACATGACGCAGCACCTCGACGCTTACGCGGGCCCCGGTCGTGACGGTCACGTCTTCCTAGGTCCGCAGGGTGGTCGACTTCGGCGCAGCAACTTCCGGGATGACTGGATCAACGCGCGGAAGAAGGCGGGCATCACCGCAGACGTGCACTTCCACGATCTTCGCCATACAGGCAACACCCTCACCGCGTCCGGCGCGAGCCTGCGGGAGCTGATGACCAGGATGGGCCACAGCACACCCCGTGCCGCCCTGATCTATCAGCACATGGTCAACGGCCGTGACCGTGAGATCGCCGATCGGCTCGGCTCGATGATCCGCAAAGAGCGTGGTGATACGGACTCCTAGTAGGGCTCCGTCGACTCCGACTGCCCACTACCCCTCCCCGTCCTCCCACCAGTCCCAGTCCGGATCCGCGTCCAGGCGGGCCAGGAACTCCTCGCCGCTGCCGAAGAAGGACCAGTCGGTGTCCACCACGCATGGGAAGCGCTCGGCGATGGCGCGGGCGATCCGCTTGGCGAGGTCCATGTCCCGGTAGGGCAGGATCAGGCCGGTGTATGGGCCGAGGAGTTCGGCGATCCTCGCCAGTTCCTCCTGCGTGAACTCGCGGCCCAGCTCGCGGTCCTCGTCCAGCAGCAGCGAGACACCGCCCACGCCCTTGCCGACGGTCAGCGCGTCCGGATGGAGGCCTACCCCTCCGATCGCCGACAGCGGCTCCACCCACGTCCCCGCCGCCCACAAAGAGCAAGAGCTCGTCGGCTGCGCACGCTCACAGCGGACCCGAGGCGGCCAAGCCGAAACCGTCACGGTCGGCCAAGAAATGCTCGCCTACACGGGACGTCATCGTCTGGACGAAGGCCCGCGGTGTACCCGACAACGCGGTGGTCCTGGGAAATTACAACTTGGTGACCTGCGAGACCACGTTCCAGTTGCTGCAGCACACGTCGCCGACTGAAGCCGGGGACTGCGCTGAAGCGGCATGGGCGAGCGATAACCCGGGCTACAACGCCGATGCGATCCCGGCCGCTCGCCTGAAGAAGGTGCAGGTTGCGATCGGCCCTGCCTGTTGATGTTCAGTGCCGTCGCCGACGAGGACCAGCTGCGTCGGCGCGGTTCCGTCGGTGAGGATGTTCGGGACTGCCGGGCCCTCGGACAGGGCCCGGCTCTTCATCCGTAGTCGGAGGGGGACTTGCCGAGTCGCCAGTCGCTGGGCTTGTGGCTGCGCATCGATTCCTCGGCAGCTGCATCTGCGCGGGACTCTTGATCGGCGCGTTTCTCCTCGGCCTGCTGGCGGATACGCCGCTTACAGCCTGAAACACAGGAAAGCTCCGCCGCCCAAGGCAGCGTGGGCTGACTCGTGCGGGTTAGGACTGGCTGTTGAAGCAGAGCCCACACGGCTTCCACTTCGCGGGTACCGCCTTCGCCGAGTAGGTCAGGAGCTTGGCCCCCTGCCAGCCGCGACGGAAGTAGACACTCCGCCCGCCCGCGCGAGGCGGGCGGCGGGGGGGCGAGGGGCTCGGAGGACTCAGCGATCAGGCGAGCCGGTAGACGGCCTGGTCCGGGTCCGATCTCACGATCAAGCCGTCCTCGGCGAGTTCGCGCAGGTTGTGACGGGCCTCCTTGCCCGCGGCTTCATCGCTTGTCGGCTCGTACCCGGCAACGCGCAGAGCCAGCACGGCGCGCTGCGTGTCCCAGGTGCCGCCGAGAGCCTGAATCACCGCGGCGAGCGCCTGCTTGTGCGTCAGCGGTGTATCGGTCATCGCATCCTCCCCTTCGGAAACCGCCACAGCATGACACGGCAAGAGCCCACGCCCGCAAAAGCGTCGGGGCTTTGGGCCGGGATGAATCAGCGTGACAGGACTGGGCTGTGTGACACTGCCGCCTGCCGTTGCGCTGTAGGGAGTGGACCGAGGGGTCCCGTCTTGCTCGCTCCCCCCTTTGAGCGGGTGCGCACGCGCAGGGTCAGGCAGGTGCGTCCCCCCGTCGTCTGCCTGCCCGGTGCGAGCCTTTTCGGGGCGGTCTCCGGTCAGCCGGGAAACCCCGGTAACCTGAGCACGCCGCAACCCAAATGATCACCAATCATGAGAATTCGGGTCTCGCGGTGACCGGACGTTGTCGCGAGTCGGGGTGGGTGCACAGGTGCTGCTGGCGGACCGCTACCAGCTGGACGAACTGCTAGGACGCGGCGCGATGGGCGAGGTGTGGCGGGCCGCCGACCAGGTCCTCGGGCGCCCCGTTGCGGTCAAGCTCCTGCGGGCGGAAGAGACGACGGACACCGAGCGGTTCCGCCTGGAGGCGCAGACCGCGGCCCGCCTCAACCACCCCAACGTGGTGAGCGTGTACGACTTCGGCTCCCACCACGGCCGGCTCTACCTGGTCATGGAACTCGTCGAGGGCTGGAGCCTGGCCCAGGAGCGGTCCTTGCGCGGCGTCCTGGCCCCGCACGAGGCGGCCGCCATCTCAGCACAGGTAGCGGCGGGCCTGTCCGCGGCGCACCGCCAGGGAGTGATCCACCGGGACATCAAGCCCGCCAACGTGATGCTCACCACCGACCGCACCGCAAAGATCACCGACTTCGGGATCGCCCGCTTCGCCGACGACGCCGCCAGCACGCTGACCGCCACCGGCAAGATCCTCGGCACCGCCGACTACCTGGCCCCCGAGCGGGCCCTGGGGCGCCCCGCGCAGCCCGCCTCCGACGTCTACTCCCTCGGCTGCGTGCTGTACGAACTGCTCACCGGCAAGGCTCCGTTCCGCGGCGCGACCTCGCTGTCCGTCGTGCAGCAGCATGTCGACGCTACCCCGCTGCCGCCCGCCCAGCTGCGCCCCGAGATACCCCAGCCGCTCTCCGGATACCTGCTGCACCTGCTCGCCAAGGACCCCACGCATCGACCCACCGCTGAGCAGGCAGCCGACTGGCTCGCCGCGCAGGAGCAGACGCCGCCCCCGGCGGAGCCGAACAGCACCGCCCTCATGCCCGCTCCACCCGTCCCTCCGTCCGTACCACCACCGCCCGCTGCCGCCCCCGCCACGCACTCCCGCCCGCGTGAGCGCCGCAAGGTGTCCTCGAAAACCGCGCTGGGCGTCGCGGGTATCACCCTGTTCGCTGCGGCCGCCGCCGTCGGTGTATCGCTGAACTCTGGTGACGACAGCCCTTCGTCGCCGGTCTCGCCCACGCCGGTAAGTGCCACGTCCGCGCCCGTCAGCGACACGCCTGCCGGCACGCCGCCGAATGCCGTCCCGTCCACCACGGCGCCTCCAGCGGAAGACCATGGAGACGGCGAAAACCACGAGGGGAACGGCAAGCACGGCAAGGGGAAGGGTTCAGACAACTGAGCCGGTGCTCGACACGCCGGAGCCGCCCGCCTGATCCCCCGTGGCGAGCGGCTCGTGTCGAGTGTCCAGAGATCAGAGTCGGCGGCGGCGACGTTGGTGTCCTCGGCCACTAGACGACGCCGGCGAACCGGCGGCGGGATTCGAACCCGCGTCTCCCTCTTGACAGGAGAAGTAGCCGCAACCTGCGCACCTGGACGCGTCCACCGTAGGCAGTCCGCCTCAGGTGAGCATCTGAATTACGGCGCCGCCGGGCAACACGAGCGCGCACGGGCCGCGTTCGACCCCTACATGCGGGGGCTGGCACCGCGCTACGGTCTCGCTGAACGCCTTGGGGGCTCCATGCACATCAGACACGCGGCACTCATCCGCGCCAGGGCCTCGGCGATTTCCACGGTCTCCTCGTCGTCGGGGCCGTAGACCACGCACATGTCGTCGTGGAGCGGTTCGAGCATCCGCCGGGCCTCGACGAGTCGTCCCTCGGACAGTTCCAGGAATCCGATGGCGCGTCGCAGTTCTATCGCCTCGTCGCTGGCGTCGCTGTCCACGGCCCGCACCTGGCGGAGGACGGCATCGAACTCCTGTAGGGCGACCGTCACCTGGCCCAGTTCGGCGCGGCAGTGCGCGGCCTGGGCGCGACAGGAGCGCGCCTTTTCGCTGGTGGGTCCGGCGGTGCGGGAGAAGGCGCCGGCGAGCGCGTCGAACTCGGGCAGGGCCCGGCGGTAGTCGCCGCCGAGGAACCGGATCGCGGCCCTCTCCATGCGCAGGTCTAGCACCTCGCCGTTGTCGAAGCCGAGCGCCAGGGCGGCCGCCTCGACAACCTCGACGAGGCCCTCGGCGGCCTGGGCGAACCGTTCCTGTTTGGCCGGGACCTTGGTGGCGGGCTTGACTGAGGCCTCCTGCTCCGGCGCAACCACTTCGACCTCGGCAGGCGACCGCTACCCTGGCTTGGTCGGATGGGGGGCGTCGTGACAAGTGAAGTACCCGGCAATGGAAGGCGTCGACGACCCTGTCTTCGTCGCTCGCCCAACTGGTCTGCGGCGACGGGCCCGTTCCCTGTGCTGCGGCGAGAAGGCCGCGAACCGCCTCTAGGTCGCCAGTGCGATCCCTCCGGTGCAGTCGGCCCCGACTGTTGGCGTCCAGGTCGGCGGGCCGGATCACCAGCAGGCGCAGGCCGTGAGCGGGGATCTCCGCGTCGCGTCGCCCGTCGTACAGCGCCCGCTGCTCGCCTCGCTCCACTCCACTCACCGTCAGGCGCCCAGGCTTGTCGAAGAACGGCGTGGCCTGGTCGTGCTGCATCTCGCGGTACTCCACGACGAGCTTGTGCCCAGGCCAGTACCCGTCGACCGGCAGCCTGGTCCGCCGCCCCGCGGCTCCTGCATCGCCGAGCAGCCAATCGAACCGGTGCTGCCGAAGGCCCTGCTCGCCGAGGACCTCGTCACACAGATCGAGCACGTACGCCTCGTCGCTGTTCTCTCTCCCACCCATGCGCCGGGATGCTGCCACAGGCCACTGACAGAGGCCGCCGGACGACCAACTCGCCCCGCCGCGAGGGCAATCGGCCGCGTCCCACAGACATCTGACCGCCGGCGCTGCGTCGGTGTGGGGTGCGTTTCTCCTTGAGGGACAGGTTGCTGCTGTCGGCGACATCGCGGTGCAGCTCATCGACCTGCAACCACCCACGAGGCCAGCCGATTCAACCTTGTTGCGCAGACATTTGCGCAGGTCATCGCAGGAAGAAACGCACCTCTGATTTCCGCGGCCCCGGTCTGGATGCGTGCGTCCTTGGTCGGAGCACATGATCAGACCGAGGCTGCCCGTCTGTCCGGCGAATGCCCAGGTGAGCGTCCACGTTCGAGTCGCGTTTCGACCCGGTGGACAAACGACAAGTTCAGGCTGTGCCGGTGCGTTCGCAGAGCCGATCAAGTGCCCTGCCGTACGACCACCCCGCGCGGCCCCGAGATGAATGGGGCGTGGTCGCCCGTTCGGCGGGGTTAGCCGCCGGCTGGTGTCGTCGGGGCTGCGGTCTCCTTGAATCCGGCCGGGATCGGCGGCTTGAGCAGGGCCAGGTTGGCGTCGGTGGCCGGAAGGATGTCGTATACGGTCACCACACTGGAGTTGTATTCGTCGCCCAGGCGGCCGGCCTTGCCGTCGAAGCTGGACTTCAGCGGCAGGTAGGTCTTCGCGTCGACCCACAGGCGGGAGACGGTCTGAGGGGCCGGCGACCAGGTCAACTCGATGGCCGCGCGTCCCTCGAGGGAGACCTTGCCCTTGACGGTGAAGTGGCCGTCGGCGATCTGCTGGCGGATCTCGTCGGGTGTGGTAGGTGCCGGCCACGCGTCGTCGGCCGCGTTGATCTCGGTGTTCTTCTGCCTTGACCAGCTGCGGGTCTGGTATTCGATGTCGATGAGCTCACCCTTGACGAGGACCTTGGTCCGCCCTGCGGCGCTGCCGCCGGGGACGGTGTAGATGGTCTCGACGTCCTGGCTGGGTGAGCCGTTCACCCGCTCCAGCTGCCGGATGCGACGCAACTGGCCAGGCTTGGCCGTCCCGGGGTAGGTCCACCTCTCGAAGGTGATCTTGGGGCTGCCGGGCACCGTCCAGGTCACCACGGCGTGCGACATGCTGCCGGACACGTCCTCGAAGGCGGCGAGGACGGCGGTGCGCAAATCGGTCGGGGACGCCGGAGGCGCGGTATGCGGAGCGGGCTTGCCGGGTGCCCAGACGAGGCCGACGGCCACTGCCGCCGCGGCGGCGACCCCTGCCGGGGCGGCGATCATCCAACGCCGCCTGCGGCGCCGCGGAACCGTCTCCGTACCGAAGATCCTGGTCAGCATGGCCTGGGCCTCGGGCGAGGCAGCGGTGGGTTCCTCCTGCTGGACCGGCCGGGCGGCACTCAGCGCGCTCAGCAGGTCGTCGTCGAGGGGAGTCATCAGGAAACCTCCTTGAGGTCGGTATCGTCACCCTGCTTCTGTCGCGCCGGCCCCGCTTGTTGCACCCGGGGATCCAGACCAAGCCGTTCCGCCAGCCGGTTGCGCGCCCGGTGCAGTCGGCTCCGGGCGGCCACCGGCGTGCAGCCCATGACGGTCGCGACCTGGGCGGGGGTGAGCCCGTCCCAGGCGATCAGGCGCAGCACCTCCTGGTCGTCCTCGCTCAGTGATTCCAGGGCTGCGCGCAGGGCGTCATGAGGCAGGTCCGCGGGATCGCCCGAGGCCGGAGGCGAGGCCGGGAAGCGGGCCAGGATCTCGCTCCTGCGCCGGTCCTTGCGGGTCTGGTTGCGCCACAGATTGTGCGCGACCACATAGAGCCAGGGCAGCGGGTCGTCGACGGGCACATCGTCGATCCGGCGCCAGGCGATCTCCAGTGCTCCGGCGACGAGGTCCTCCCCGTCCACGCCGGCCAGCCCCCGGTTGCGGGCGTAGCGGCGCAGCGCCGGATAGGCGCTGTCAAACAGCGCGCGAAAACGCGTTTCGGCATCCACACCCTTCTCCTGTCGCGTGGGCACCGGGCGTTGCAGACTATGTCGCGTCTTTCCAGACCGGAGAGCGCAGACTCGTGCGGACGTCTTCAGGCGGCCCGGAAGGGCTCCAGCTCCTGGCGTTTAAGGTTCAGCCCGTTGTCATGCGCGTCGTGCCGAGGCCGGACGGCCGGACCACCCTGCGCCACGCACGCGTTGCCTGACCTGTAACCCTCACCTTGCACAGGGGGAACGATCTTCAGTGCCCCGCATCGGCACTGGCCAGGATTCCCACACGGTGATGAGAATCCGCGAAATTCCCCGCCCGTGCTCTCGTTCTCTACTTGATTGAGCTGGTCAACGGTGTGGGGAGAGTGGGGGTCGGGAAGCACGTGCGAGTACCCGGCGACGTGGCGGTCGCCGGGTAGTGACGGTGGGTAGTGTCGGCTTGGCTCGTCCGCGGCTACTGTGAGGTTTCGTCGTTCAGCCAGTGCGGTGTGTGGAATGTGCCGCCGTACATCGGTAGCTCGATCCTGGCGCCGTAGCGGGCGAGCTGGGCCCAGGGCCGGTTGATCCCGGCGGAGCCGAACGCGCGGACGCGGGTGACGGTGTCCAGGTCGAGGACGTCGATGAGGATCTCCTCGCCGGGGCCCGCCTGCTGCCGGAGGATGCCCTCAGGGTCGACGATGGCACTGGTGCCGACGCCGGCCGGGTCGGCGGCGTTGACGTTGACGACGTAAAGCTGGTTGGTCCAAGCGTTGGCGCGTGCGCAGACCAGCTCCATCTCTCGGTCCCGGGTGGTGGTCAAGGTCGGCTGGATCACCACTTCCGCTCCCAGCCAGGCGAGTTGGCGCATGGTCTCCGGGAAGGAGCCGTCGTAGCAGATGGCGAGGCCGACGCGCCCGGCGCCGGGGATGTCGAAGACGGTGAACTCGCTTCCGGGAGAGGCCTGTTCGTAGGGCTGCCAGGGGAAGACCTTGCGGTAGCGGGCGACGATGCCCTCCTCGGGGGATATGGCGAGGGCGGTGTTGTAGATCTTCCCGTCCTCGGCGCGTTCGAAGACCGAGCCGGGCACCAGCCACAGCCCGGTCTCCCGGGCCAGGGCGCACAAGCGGTCGGTGAGCGGCCCGGGTACCGGCACGGCGACCTCCTGCATCCAGCCGTCCCTGCTCTCCAGCAGCGGTGGCTCGGCGGCGAGCAGTAGCTCGGGTACGACGACGAGTTGGACGTGCGGGAAGAGGTCGCGCACGGCGAGGACCTGCTCCCGGAAGCGGTCATGGGTCGCCTCGGGGTCGTGGGCGACCGGTCGGGTCTGGACGGCGGCGATGGCGAGCGTGCGCACAGTGGTTCAGTCCTCCGTGACGATGAGGTCGGTGACGGTACGGCGTCCGTGGCGGAAGAAGTCCGGGAAGCGGAGCCGGATCACAGCGGTGACAAGAAGGCCGAGGACGATCGAGCCGACGCCGAGCAGGAACACGCCGCCGACGCCGCCGATCGAGGTGCTGCCGTAACCGGGCTGGATCATGTCCACGGTGCTGCGGGCGAAGGCGGCGAGCATCATGAGGCCGCCCGCGAACGGGAGCACGCCCTGGAACACCAAGGTTCGTGCGGAGGTGCGCAGTTCGCCGCGGAAGTGCCAGACGCAGGCGAAGGCGGTGGCGCCGTAGTAGGCGCAGACGAGCAGGCCGATGGAGAGCACGGCGTCGCTGAGGAAGGACGGCGCCGCGTAGCTCAGCCCAGCGAGCAGTGCGACCGACAGCACGCCGGTGAAAACGGTGGCGACGGTGGGGGTGTGGAAGCGCGGGTGCACCCGGGCGAAGGTCTTGGGCAGCGCACCGTGCACGGCCACCGAGACGTTGGGGCGCGCGGTGGACACGATGCAGGTGAGCAGGGCGGCGACGGCGGACAGGGTGACGGCGAGCTGCACCACCTTGGCCAGCGGCCCGCCGAGGGCCGCTGGCGCGAGGGTGGTCAGGACGTCCGAGGCGTTGTGCGGGTTGCCGAGCCCGAGGCCCCTGGCTCCGGTCCCGGCGAAGCTGAGCGCGGCGACCGCCGTGAAGAGGTACGTGCTGAGCAGGACGAGGGTGGAGATGACGGCGGCCCGCCCCGGGGCGCGGGTGCGGTCGCGGGACTCTTCGTTGACGGTCAGCGCGGCGTCCCACCCCCAGTAGATGAACAGGCAGAGCAGCACGGACTCGGCGAACGGCCCGCTGCCGTGGAAGCCGAAGGGGTTCAGCCAGGCGGGGCTGGGAGCGCTGGCGCCGTGCCGGGCGACGGCGGCGATGCCGAACCCGATCAGGGCCGCCAGTTGCAGGGCGACCATGGCGGTCTGCACGGCGGCGGAGAGCTGGACGCCCCGGTAGCCGACGGCGGTGACCAGCGCGATGAGCGCGGCACCGAGGCAGGTCACAGGCAGGGTCTGAGCGGCCAGGCCGCTCAGACCGAGGAGTGAGAGCAGGTTGATCGCGCCGACCTGGGCCAGGGCGGTCATCGCGATGACCGTGGCGACCTGCGGGATCCAGTTGCCGAAGATCCAGCCGAGCCAGGGGCCGAAGGATCTGGTGATCCAGACGAAGTTGGTGCCGCAGTCTGGCATCACCCGGTTGAGCTCGCGGAAGGCGTAGGCGGTGCAGAGGATCGGCACGAAGCCGATCAGCAGTGCGGCTGGTGCCAGGTGGCCGACGGAGAGGACCACCAGACCGAGGGTGACGGTGATGCTGTAGGCCGGGGCGACCGAGGCGAGGCCGAGGGAGACCATCGACAGCAGGCCGATCGAATCGGACGCCAGGCCCTTGCTCCGGGGGGAGGGTCTGGCCTCGACGTCGGTGGGGTTGATTGTCACGAGGGCTCCCGGGGGACGGGTCGACAGTTGTTAAACGCGGATTTAAGAACTACCCGTCTCGCCCGTCAATAGATGGGCCGATACGATTGAACGTGAGATGAAAGAAAGGGAGGTCATGGCGGCAGGGAAGAAGGGCAAGGAAGCCCGCCGGGTAGAGCTGAGCGCGGCCGTGCAGCGGGCGCTGCTGGTCCGCGGCCTGGAGGGGCTGCGCCTGCGCGACATCGCCGAGGAGGCCGGGGTGACACCCGCGGCCGTGCTCTACTACGGCGACCTCGACGCGCTCGTCCACGACACCTACCGGCAGGCCATCGAGCGCTACAGCCAGCAAAGGGAGCAGGCGGCCGAACGCTTCACCGACGCCCGCGACCGGCTCCGCGCCTGCATCGACCACGGCCCGGCCACCGGGCCGGACGACACGCTCACGCGGCTGCTCTTCGAGTACTGGCCGCGCTGCCTGCGCGACGCGAAAGCAGCCGCCCTCGACAGCTCACTGACCGAACGTCAGATCGCGGTCTACTACGGCGTGCTAATGCTGGGACAGGCCCAGGGGCACTTCGCCCTGGCGGACCCGCCCCGCCTCCTCGCGGCGAGCTTCGTCGCCATGGAGGACGGCTACCAGATGGAGATCCTGGCCGGCCGCCGCACCCGCACCGAAGTCGTCACCGCCCTGCGGGCCTACGCCCGCGCCGTCACCGGCCACGACCTGGCCAGCCACCCATAACAACGGCCAAGCACCATCGCCGCGATCGAGCCGCGGCCCGGCCCGCTGCCCGGCTCCGGGCCCCCACAGCCGACCGATCTCACCCAGCCCACCGGTGAACCAGCCCAGGCACGCCGCCGGCGGCAAGCCCTCGCATGCCCGACGTGCCTCCAGGCCAACGCCTCGGTGGGTGGGGAGATCGACCGAGCAGGTGTGTCTCCACCCTGAGCAAGGGGTGGGGATTTTCAACGAGCGCCATCAACGGGCGTGAGGCAAAGGGGTGGGAGCCGGACGGCTACGGGCCCTGACCCGGCGACGCTGCCGCAAGCTTGAAGAGCGGCCCCTGCCACCCAGCCCACCGAAGTGGCCTGGGCGCCCTGCCACGTGTTGGGCGCCCAGGCCGGCCCTTGCGAGCCGAGGCAGGCCGGTTACGGGGGGAAACGGGCCTGCCTCGGCCCTTGCGAGCAGCGCCAGGCCCGTCACGGGGGGAGCGGGCCTGCCCCTGCACGTCGGCGCCCGCGTACCTCCCCCAAGAGGGCGGGCCCGTTGACCCTCATGATCGGGTCACTCTCTCCAGCGTGTACTGAGGCGGCAATGTCACAGATGGTGGTGGACCGTTGCGAGGCCAACACCCTTGTAGAAACGCACACTTACCACAGTCGCAAGTCGGATGCGAAACCTCCACATGCCTCGGTCACCAGCGGGGCAGCGCCACGTCGCCCTCGCCAGTCCGCTCGAAGCCGTCGTGCTGTGATCGGCACGCGATATGCCCCGCCGGACCACGTGCGTGACGGGCGACGGCCCATGTGAGCACCGCGTTCCAGGGCAGGCCGGGGCAACAGGAGTTACCGCTGAGACAGAACTGGGTCCGACACAGTGATGCCGCCTCGCCCGGGGACCGGTAGTTCAACGCCTCCGGCGGCCATACAGCCGGGGCCGGTCCGCGCCTGGGCAGGCATCCCTCTCACACCATGGCATCCCACCCCCCACCCGTCTTCTGATGCCTCACCCTCCCGTTGGGGGTCTAGCGGTATGACTCGCACCACCGGACACTCACGGCTGGGCGCCATCGCGGCCACCACAGCCGTGGTCACCTGCGCCACCGCGACGCTCAGCCTCAGCATGACCGGAATAGCCCAAGCCACGCCGATCAGCGTCTCCGGATCGATGGAAGGCGCCCTTCAGATCCACCCCGGGGACTGGATAGCCGCCGGGTACCACTTCCGCGTGCAGGGCGCCAAGAGCGGCGGCAGCTACACCTTCCAGCAGGCCGAAGTGCGGCTCCCTGTCAGCTGCTCGGCAGGTAGCAAGACCATCGCCGGCAACATCACGGTGCCCCTCGCCGTCGGTCTATGGACCGTGCTGCTCTTGTTCCCCACCCATGACATGGCGGAGGTCGATGGGGCGGGTCCGCCCGGCTTTTGAGGGTCCGGTGTCCAATCTTGCTGGATCTGGGGCAGTCTCGGTCTTCGGGAGGCATCCGCTCGCACTTCCCGCTCAATCTCGGTGCCCCCGGGGCAGCTCCGGTGCGCAGTTGGAGGGGGAGCGTCGCGGTGATGGGCCGTCGTTCGGCTGTCGGTGGGGGCACCTAGGGTGCTGGTATGAAGAGTTGGATCGACAGTCGGCTCGGGGAGTCGTATCCGGGTCATGAGGTGAATCTTGTCTTCGTCCGCGGGCTGCCCGCCGACGCCGTCGCCGAAGGGCTCGGCGGGTTGCGGCGTCAGGTGCTGGAGACCGGGTCGGCCGACGGGTGGACCTGGGCGGTGCACGACACCTTCGCCCCGGAGACCAACGACTTTGACCCGGTGGACTATCGGCCGCTGTGCGAGGACGGGGCAGAGGCGGTGGCGTTCGTGGTGGAGCCGTGCAGCGCCAAGGCCCACTCGCCCGACTTCACCTACTACCGGGACGGCCGGTGCGTGCTGCACTTCAGCTTCGAGGATCTGGGCCAGCGGGTGGGGGACAACCCGGACCATCTGTCGGCCGAGCTGCTGGACGCCGGGCTGATAGGCCCGGACGCGTACTGCGAGATGGAGGACGAGGACGGACACGACTGCTTCGACCATCACTATGACGACGACGACCGCTTGGTACGGGCGATAGCGGCCGCCTTCGGCCTGCCGTCGCCGCCGCTGGCTGCGGAGGTGGTGGGGTGAGCTGGCTGCCTTCGGACACGTTCGCCACGTTCTGCCGGGGCATGGATACCGGCCTGCTGCAGCGGATCCTGACGGATTCGGGGCGACCGGCACGGGCCGTGGGTGAGGACGGCGGCTGGGGGTGGGTGCTGCAGGACGCCTATGCGGCGCCGTACGGGCAGGGCGCGGAGGAGTTGGCCAGGGACATCACGGGGTACCGCTTCGTGGACCTGGTGGGAGATAAGACGGAGACCGTGTTCCTGGCGTCCACGCCGGCGTGTGAGTGCCCACATGGCCAGAGCTACGCGGTCCCGCACTGCCCGCAACACCCGTTCCAGTTCGCCTACCACCGCGGTGGCTTCGAGCAGCTGTACCTCAACCTGGGCGCCCGCAGGGAGTCGCGGCGGGGCGGTGCGATGGCAGACCTTCTGCTCCGAGAGTTGCTGGAGGCGGGCCTGGTGGGCAGGGAAACGCCGCGCTATGAGACGGAGCCGGGCTTCAACGAGGACGGCGCGGTAACGGTGGGGGTTCTCGCGCGCCATTTCAGCCTTCCAACGCCGCCGTTGTGGGCGGCGGCGTAGGGAGCGTTCGGCCCGGCTACCGCCTCGGGTTGGGCGGGACGCAGTGTTAGGCGTCATTGAAAATGCCTACGAGTGTGACACTTTGGGCAGCTTTGCGCCGACAAGATCGGTAAGCGTGCCTGCCGACGAAGAGGTGCAGATTTGGGGCGGCACCTTACCGACGAGGGGCATGTGAAAGGCCCTCCCGGTATCTCTTGGCCGAGCGCCGGGAGGGCTGTGTAGCGCGCGGAGGTGCTGTGCTCACGGTAGAGGTCGACCCGGAGCGGGTCGAAGTTCGCCTGGTGCGGGGCGAGGCCCACCTGCTGTCCTACGAACAGCTCGAAGCCATCCGGATGCTGACCAACACGGCCATGGACCAGGACTCGCCGCTGTCCTGCTTGCTGGTCGGCCAGCCGACCCTGCGGCGAACCATGAAACTCGCCGTCCTGGCCGCCCTCGAACAGCGAACCGCCCTGCGTCAGGGGGCCTCGTGCGTCGCTTCTTCCTGCCCATTGCCGCCATCCTGCTGACTGCCGCCTGCGGAGGCAGCGCCGGGCACGCCACATCGGCGTCTGCGCACGCCACGTCCCCGCCGCCCACAAAGAGCAAGAGCTCGTCGGCTGCGCACGCTCACAGCGGACCCGAGGCGGCCAAGCCGAAACCGTCACGGTCGGCCAAGAAATGCTCGCCTACACGTGACGTCATCGTCTGGACGAAGGCCCGCGGTGTACCCGACAACGCGGTGGTCCTGGGAAATTACAACTTGGTGACCTGCGAGACCACGTTCCAGTTGCTGCAGCACACGTCGCCGACTGAAGCCGGGGACTGCGCCGAAGCGGCATGGGCGAGCGATAACCCGGGCTACAACGCCGATGCGATCCCGGCCGCGCGCCTGAAGAAGGTGCAGGTTGCGATCGGCCCTGCCTGTTGATGTTCAGTGCCGTCGCCGACGAGGACCAGCTGCGTCGGCGCGGTTCCGTCGGTGAGGGTGTTCGGGACTGCCGGGCCCTCGGACAGGGCCCGGCTCTTCATCCGTAGTCGGAGGGGGACTTGCCGAGTCGCCAGTCGCTGGCCCTCGAGCAGCAGGGCCAAGTGGTGTCCGCTTACGAGCAGCTCGCCGCGCAGGAACCCGGCGTCTATCGCCCCGCCCTGGTCTCCGCCCTCCACGACCTCGGCGGACTGCTCCGCGGCCTCGGCAGCGACGACACCGACGCTGTCCTGGCCCGAGCCGCCACCCTCCGTCTCACCCTCGGCGGCGAGGAGGACTGACTCCGGCCGCGCCCTCCATGGTCACGAACAGCGGCAGCTCCCGCAGCCCATCCAAGCCTGACGAGTAAGCCCGCCTCGTAGCGTGGCTGCATACCTCCTCGACCACGTGGCCCACGCTGGCCTGACGCAAGGGGTGCCCGGGCGCTTACCGGATACGCCGACGTCGGAAAATGGTGCTACCCCTCTTCGGCTTCTTCCGTTTCAGCTTCCTGGTCGTCTTCGTCGTCTTCGTCCGCTGAGGGATCGGTCGCGTAGAGCAGCTCCCATAGGCGGTCCATCCCCCAGTCGGTGATGCCGACTTTTACCGTGAAGCTGCCGGTGCTGCCTGTCCAGGTGGATGTGGGCGCGTATCCGTGGTCAGCCAGCTCAGCGGTCGCCGCTTCGATAACGCGCGCATCCTGTTCGGCTTGGGGGCTGGAGGGTGCTGCGGCGGGGAGGAGGCGGAACGACAGGGTCTCCATATAGGTGGAGCACCCGGGCAACCCCCCCTCATCGATCAACTCGATCTCGTATTCCCCGTCATCGGCCTGGCTGATGTAGGCATTGGCCGCTCCCTGGAAGTCGAAGGGGTCGGCAATGTGAAATTCCGGCCCGGGGTGGCTTTCGGTTGCCGGCGTCGCCTCGCCGCTGTTCTCGTCCGCGTGGCCGTCGGGCGGGCAGGCCGTTGCCGTCTCCACGGCTTCGATGGGGTGGGGATTGATGTAGAGGGACTCCAGTTGGGCCTTGCCGTAGCGGGGGCCGATGAGCCATCCCGGCGTGTGCCCGGCGGGGTTCGTGGGGCGAGCAAGCAGGCGGTGATCGGTGGCGCGGTACAACGCGATGTCGTATCCCTGCTGCAGCCATTCGTCGAGTACGCCGTCGGTGCCCAGGTCCCCTTCTGCGTTGGTCTCTGAGGTGGGGAACAGGGCGCGGACGGTGGCAAGGTCGATCTCGTTGTCTTCCATACGGCTTGTCCAGGAGAGGAGGGGCGCCTTCCCGGCGCCGACGAGCGAGGGGTGGTGTTCGGGTGTGGCAGTAGAAGAACCACCGCTGGCGGGTTGGGGCGTGGAAGGTGTCGGGCTGCTGAACACAGCGCAGCGGCCATGTCGGGGGCACGGGCCAATCCGGGATTCCGCAGGGAGCAAACCGGCCGCTGCCAGTCGCGGGGCCAGCCTGCGGTGCGCGCCCGGCGGTCGGGGTTCGGTGACGCAATGCGTGGGCGGCGCTCGGGGTCGTCAGGCCAGGAGCTTGCCGGTAATTGAGCGGCTGCAGTCGGTCCGCGGCCACGAGGGTGTGCCGGGAAGGAGCCCCGAAGGCCGGCATGACGAAGGTGCGTACGGTCGCTGGGCCGCCCGTCTGGCTCACTTCGGACGGTACACCGGTGAGGTGGCCGCATAGCGGTCCCGGGCATCGGTGTTGGCGGTGCGGAGGGCGGCCAATTGGGCGTCGAGCCGCCGCTCGAACTCGGAAAGCCGGTTGTTCGTATGGGCCTGAGCCCATTCGAGGTAGAAAGCCGCATTGGGGGAGTGCCCGTCGTGCAGGACGTCCACTGTGGTCGGTTGCGCGGCATGCGCGGTGTGCAGGACCACTCGTACGACCTGCGGGGCGATCTGCTGCGGCTGGAAGCCCAGCAACTCCCCCGCCGGAATCGACCAGCGCTGCATGCGTCCGAAATAGGCAATCGTGCCGAGGCTCAGCAGCATGGCACCGGCATCCACTGGGGAGAGTTGTTGCCGGTCGGCTTGCTGTCCGGCCTGGCCGGCGCCGAGCGTGACGGCGGCCGGGCCGAGGGGGACGGTTACCGCGCCGAAGAGGCCTCGGAGCGGGCCGGCGGTGGTCTTCATGGCCAGCAGGTTGGCGCCGCAGATGTGCAGCGGCGGGTCGTCCTGAGGCCAGCCGTAAAGCATGGAGCGGGCAATGGAGACGGGAGAGCCGTCCGGTGCGTACGGGTCGGCCAGCACGCGGGCGGTCGCCTCGGCAGCGGACTGCTCCCCGCGCAACTGGGCGAGCGATGTCTCCAGGGCCGCCTCCGGATGGCCGACCTGGTCGATGCGGCCGAAGTCGGGAAGCCAATGCGTGATGCCGCACACCGGGCAAGGCTGGCCTGGTGCGAGGATGCCCGCCTGGCCGCAGCGGGCACAGTACAGAGATCGAACGAACTGACTCATGGTGTCACCGGTCCGACACCACGACGCTGCCGAGCGCCATGTCGGCCCAGGTCTGTCGCTTGTTGTGCCACAGCGGCCACAGGTAGCCCAGAGGGATGACGATCACGACCGCGGGGAGGTAGTCGATGATGTGCAGGAGCTGGCGGCCGAAGGCCTGGCCGACCCCGAGGGGCTGCCCATCGCTCTCGCGAACGACACGGATGCCGACCACCCGCTTGCCGAGCCCCTGCCCAGTGCGTCCCTCACCGACGACCTGGTAGATCACATACCCGAAGAACCAGGCTATGCCGAGCAGCAGGAATAGCACCACTCCGGCGCCGAGCGTCTGCGCCGAGGCAATACCGATGGCGAACAGGATGAACGGCGGCACGATCGCAGCGAGGTAGTCGATGAGGAGTGCGCCCGCCCGCTGTCCCCAGTTCGCCAGCGGCGGGCCGAACCAGGCCGTTCCGGTGAGGAATCCACTGCCGGACGGTGGTTGCGGGGAGGTGGGGAAGCCGTACGCCGCGCCCCTGGGAGGAGGTACGTGCCACTGGCCGGAGGCCGGGCCGCCGTACGAGCCGACGCCGCCATACGCTCCGGGGCCCACGGGAGTGGCCGAGGGATCCCCCGCGTTGCCGGCACCGGCACCGAGGCCCTCACCGGGCTGGGTGCCGGCGTGAGGTGTGTAGGCCCAGGGCGCCGGCACGGGAGCGCCCGGCGGGGGGGCTGCCCTCCAAGGTGGCGGAGTCGCGTCGCCGCTGTCCTTGCTCAGACTCCACGGCCGGGGCGGAGGTATCGTCCCCACGGGCGGCGCCTGTGCCGGAGGAGCGACTGGAGCCCCGCAACCGGCGCAGAACCGGTCGGCGGCGTGGCGTGACGGCATTCCGCAAGCAGGGCAGGGCAATCCGGACTCCAGGGTCAATGGTTCGTGGCGCGCTGGGGGGTCCGCTGCCGTGTAGAAGATGTGAAGATCCTCTCCGCTGTGCGGGGAGCAGTCAACCCGTGTTCAGGAATTTCACCGACGGCGGGGAGACGGCGACGGCAGCCGACGCGAAACGTCGAAGGCCGGTGACGGCCCCGAGACGCGGTGGCTCCGAGAGTGGTGCCTGCTGGCGACGAATGCCGCCACCTCCCACCACATCCCGGGGAACCCCAATCGCCATGAATGACCGCGAAGTTGCGAAGGTCGGGGAAGCCGAGTTGGGATCACCTGCCACGGTCAGACTCGTCGGCGCCTCTGCGAGCCAAGCGTGCCTACGGATCCGGTGACGAGGCTGCCAGCCGTCCCACTGTCCCACTAGGCACGCTGACCTGTGAAAAGAGATGGGACAGGGCTCAGCGGATGGTGTCCCACTGTCCCACTTCGCGCGCGATGGTGAGGTGCCGGCGACCGTAACTGTCCCCCGGTCTCAACAGTGACTGGGTAGGGGTGACGGCCCCGTGCCGGAGCACGGACCGTCCGCCTCTGATCATGTTGCAGCCCACTCTGACGCAGCGCGCTCCCACGTTTGATGACGGGCACACCCCCGCCCGGTCACGCACTATTTGCGATACAAAGGCACTCTGCCGACGGATCTGATCATGGAACATGCAGGTCACAGCACATGTGACCAGCGAATCGGCTACGCGCTCCGGAGCCGTGCGCTACTCGGCAGGGCGCATGGCACTCAAGACCGGGGATGCGACATGGTGTCACGGTGTAGGAACCCCGATCTTCTCAAACCTGGAGTGCACCTGTCGCTGTATCAGCCATCGACCGTAGCCACTACCTGCGGATTCGGGTCAGACGTGGCCCAGGCACTGGACATCGAGCCTGGCTCGGATGTGATCAGGCGACGTCGTGTGTATCGCGACCGGCACGGCATCGTCGCGCACTCGACGTCGTAGATCCCTGCTCGGTACGGGAAGTTGATCCCGCAGCTGGCGAAGAGTGGGGCGGATCACGGCCGCGCCGGGGGAAGGCACAGTTCGAAGAGCGCCCCGCCGGACCGGGAGACGCCGGCCGTGAGAGTGCCGCCATGGCGCTGCGCCACGTCGCGGGCGATGGCAAGGCCCAGCCCGGCACCGCCGTCGTCGCGGCTGCGCGCGTCGTCCAGGCGCACGAACCGCTCGAAGATCCGCTCGCGTTCGGACTCCGGCACGCCGTCGCCGTCGTCGCCGACCGTGAGCACGACCCGGCCGCCCTGCCGCCGTACGGAAACGGTCACTTCGCCGCGGGCGTGCCGCTGGGCGTTGTCGAGGAGGTTGCCCACCACCCGGGCCAACTGACCGGGTGAGCCGTTGACTTCGCAAAGCGGCTCGGCGTCGGCCGTCACCGGGATACGGTCGCCGGCGCGCCGGCGGACCTCCTCGTGCACGAGTTCGCCCAGGTCGACCCGCCGCCACGCGGGCCGCTCCCCCGCGTCCAGCCGGGCGAGCAGCAGCAGGTCGCCCGCGAGCTGCTGCAGCCGCTCCGTGTCCTCGACCGCGCCGGAGAGGTCGAGCAGTTGGGGATACGCCGAGCCCACCTCCAGCTGGGTTCGCAACGAGGCGATGGGGTTGCGTAGTTCGTGCGAGGCGTCGGCGACGAAGCGGCGCTGCCTCTCTACGGCCGCCTCGAGGGCCGTGAGGGTTCTGTTGGTGGTGCGGGCCAGCCTCGCCACCTCGTCGCGCGTGGCCGGCTCCGGCACGCGCCGGGAGAGGTCCTCGGAGGCGGTGATGGCTGCCATTTCGCGCCGGATGCCTTCCACGGGGGCGAGGGCACGCCGGGTGACCAGCCATGTGGCGCCGGCGACCACCAGCAGGAGCGCCGGGAGTCCGGCCAGCATCGCCACGGCCGTCGTCGCGACGGCGCCCTTCTCGGCGGCCAGGGACGCGCCCGCGTGGATCACGACTGTCCGGCCGCTGCGGTCGGTGGCCTTGACGGTCGCGAAACGGTAGTCGGCGGTGCGGCCGCCCAGGGTGGCGCGCCCCGCGCCGTGCCGGACAGTGTTGGCGATCGTGCCGGCGGCCGGATCGTCGTTCGGGGTGGGAGACGCCGAGTGGGAGCCGCCGCTCGTGTCGTCGGAACCGCGTCCCCGGCCCCGGCCGTGCCGGTCGCCGCCGCTGTCGTCGTCCCCGGCCGTGGGAGACGGGGAGGGGGACGGCGACGGGGAGGGGGAGGGGGACGGGGAGGGGGAGGGGGAGGGGGACGGGCTTGGGGGCGCGGCGGCGGGCGGGCGCGGCACACTCACGGCTGCCACGCCCGTGCCGCTGATCTTCTCCAAGTCCTTGCTGGCCGCGAGCAGTCGGCCGTCCTCGGTGGTCACCTGCACGGGCGCGTCCTCGGGCAGCCGGAGCCGCGTGTACAGAGTGGTATCCGGCTTCCTCGTCGCGATGGTCAGGGCGACCCTGCGGGCGGTGTCGTCGGCCTGCGTCTGCGCCTGCCCGGTGAGGTTCGTGCGGAGCGAGACCAGCACCGCGATCCCGGCGGCCACCAGCGCGATCGCCACCACCGCCGTCGCGCCGAGCGACATCCTGGACTGGACGGACGCGAAAGGACGGTGCGGGAGTCCGGGGAGTCTCACGCGGCGACCAGCCGGTACCCGGCACCGCGCACCGTCTGGATGGCCGCCGCGCCGAGCTTCCGGCGCAGCGCGCTGATGTAGACCTCGACGATGTTGGGGTCACCGTCGTAGGCGAAGTCCCAGACGTGCTCCAGGATCTCGGGCTTGCCGACCACCTGCCCGGCCCGCACGACGAGTTGTTCCAGCACGGCGAACTCCTTGGCGGTGAGCGTTACTTCGATGTCCTCGCGGAAGATGCGGCGGGTGGAGGTGTCGACGACCAGCGCGCCGATGCGCTGGATGGGGGAGGCGCCGGCGGCCCCGCGGCGGCGCAGGAGCGCCTTGACGCGGGCGAGCAGCACCACGTATGAGAACGGCTTCGTCAGGTAGTCGTCGGCGCCGGTGTCGAGGCCTTCGGCCTCGTCGTATTCGCCGTCCTTGGCCGTGAGCATGAGGATCGGCACGTCGTTCCCTGCGGCGCGGAGGGCGGAGCACACGCGGTAGCCGTTCATGCCGGGCAGCATGATGTCGAGCACGACGAGGTCGTACACCCCCTCGCCGGCCCGGTGCAGCCCTTCGAGCCCGTCGTGGACGACGTCCACGGCGAACCCTTCGGCCGTCAGTCCCCTCGCCAGCGAGACCGCGAGCCGCTTCTCGTCTTCCACGATGAGCACGCGCATGTGCCCAGCCTCCCAAATGGAACCTGAAGGGATCTTCAGCTCGCTTCAGCCTGCCTTCAGCCTGCGCACGCCAGATTGTCGTCACGGCACCAACGTGACACAGGCCGGGCACAGTACCGGCCGGGAAGGCAAGGTCATGAAGCGCAACATCACCATCGCCGCCGTCGCGGCGGCGATACTGGCCGCCGGCGGCTACTCGGCGTTCGCCACCAGCGGGGACGGCCGCGGCGGGGCCGACGACAGGAGCGGCACGGCGGCGTCGGCGGCGCCGAGTGCGACGGGGCGTCACACCGGCCACGACATGGGTGACGACCACGGCGGCAACCGCCGCTCACCGCAGTCCGCGACGCCGGCCGCCGGCGGCAACCGCACCAGCAGCGACGACCGACCGGGCGACGACCACGGCGGCAACCGCACCAGCAGCGACGACCGACCGGGCGACGACCACGGCGGCAACCGCACCAGCAGCGACGACTGACCGGGCGACGACCACGGCGGGCGCCGCGGTCACGGAAGCGACGACGGTGACCTGCCGGACATCCCGCCGTGGCTTGCTCAGTTGACCACATGATCGAGTAGGAGGGCCGGGCCGCCCACCCCACCAGGTGGGCGGCCCGACCCATACCGCCAGGACACCCATGGACACCGAACCCAACGCCGAACCCAACACCGAACCCGAGCTCACCAACTGCCCCGACTGCGGCGCGGCTTGGGCTCGGCGTCGGCGGCCTTGGCGGCGGCCGGCTTGGCCGCGGCGGGCTTGGCGGCGGTGCACTTGCGGGCCGGGCGCGGCTTGGGCTTGTCGGCGGCCGCGGAGTCGACCTTGGGGCGGCGGATCCGCTTGGCGGCGAGCTCGTCGGCCGGGGCCTGCGGTGCGGGCGCGGGCTCGGTCTGGTCGTCGTTGCCAACGTCGGCTGCGGCTGCGGCCTGGATGGTCGCCTCGGTGTCGGGCTCCCAGGGGCGTTGTCGGCGATTGCCTCGGCAAGTACTTCGTATTGTCTTATTGACGATAAATGGGGTGCCGTGCCAAGCTGACTCAACATCAAACTGTCGCTGAGACAGCCCTTTCGGCCTCTCGTCGCGACTGCTCCACCCAGGCTGCTTGCGCCTGGGATCGCTGCCCGCACGCCACCGCTCGGCCCGCCTGCGCGCGCCGCCGCACCTTATGGAGACTCCATGGCCCAAGCCCGTACCCCGCAGTTTGCCTTGGACGCGCGGGGCACGGACCGGGCCGCCGGCGTGCTGCTCGGCGCGGCCGTGGGCGACGCGTTGGGCGTGCCCTACGAGTTCCAGACGCGGCTGCGCGAGGACCAGCAGCCGCGGATGATCGGCGGCGGCCTGGGACCGTACGAGCCCGGCGAGTACTCCGACGACACCCAGATGCAGGTGTGCATCGCCCAGGTCGCGGCCACCGGGGCGGACCTGCGCACCCCGGAGGCCCTTGACGCGATCGCCGCCAACTTCCAGGGCTGGCTGAGCGGCGGCTCCAGTGACGTCGGCTCGCAGACCCGCACCGTCCTGGGCACCGCCGGCCGGGCCGGCGGAGTGCCGGGCGCGGCGCTGCTGGATGCCGCCCGCAGCTTCACCGCCGGCACCGATCGCGCCGCCGGGAACGGCTCGCTGATGCGCACCGGGATCGTCGCCCTGACCCACCTGAGCGACGTCGCGGCGATGGCCGAGGCCGCCATCGCCGTCAGTGCGCTCACCCACCCGGATCCGGACTGCGCCGACGCCTGCGTGCTGTGGTGCTCCGGCATCCGCACCGCGGTGCTTGAGGGCACGTTCGACGGCGTGCGCGCCGGTTTGGACCTGATACCCGCGGAGCGCCGGGCGATGTGGGCCGAGCGGCTCGATGAGGCGGAGGACAAGGCGCCGCACCACTTCGGCAACAACGGCTGGGTCGTTCACGCGCTCCAGGCCGCCTGGTCGGCGATCACCCGCACCGCCGTGCCCGAGTTGAGCCCTGCCGAGGGCAGCTTCCCCGCCCAGCATCTGCGCCTCGCCTTGGAGGCGGCGGTGCGGGCCGGGACGGATACCGACACCGTCGCGGCGATCGCGGGCGCCCTGCTCGGCGCACGGTGGGGCTGCTCCGGCATCCCGCTGGCCTGGCAGCAGGCCGTCCACGGCTGGCCCGGCCTCAGCGGGGCCGACCTGGTCCGCCTCGCGGTGCTCACCGCCCGCGGCGGGATCGATGACGCCCAGGGCTGGCCCTCGGCGCCGCGCATGGCCGTCGGCAACCACCGCAGCTTCGCCATACCCCACCCGCACGACCCCGGGGTGATTCTGGGCAACCTGGCCCTGACCCAGGCCGGAGAGCCGGTCCCCGTCGACGCCGTGGTCTCGCTGTGCCGGGTCGGTACGGACCCGATCCTGCCCGGTGCCGACGTCGAGCACGTCCGGGTCTGGCTGGTGGACAGCCAAGGAGAAAACGCCAACCTCCACTACGTACTGGACCAGGCCGCCCGCCAGGTGCAACGGCTGCGTCAGGAGGACAAGCGGGTCCTGCTCCACTGTTTTGCCGGGCAGAGCCGCACCCCGGCCGTCGCCGCGATCTACAGCCACCTGGCCACCGGCGCCGACCCCAAGACCGCACTGAAGGACCTGCGCCGGGCGCTGACCGGCGGCTGGCATCTCGAGGCGCACCCCGAGATGCACGACGCGGTGTATGAACTGGAGCAGCTGCTGGAGGAGCCGGGGCCGGGCCGTGACCCGAAGCAGGAGCAGGAGCAGGAGCAGCGTAGGGAGTTCCTGAAGGAGAAGGGGGCGGCGTCCCGGGCGCGC
Source organism: Streptomyces sp. NPDC002619 (assembly GCF_042889305.1). NCBI lineage: Bacteria > Bacillati > Actinomycetota > Actinomycetes > Kitasatosporales > Streptomycetaceae > Streptomyces > Streptomyces sp. NPDC002619. Next base: position 25,962 of record NZ_JBIAQV010000052.1, read on the forward strand.
GGGATGCTGCTCGGCCTGGCGCTGGGCGACACGCTGGGCGCCGCCCGGGGCAAGCTGCCGGCCGACGGCCCGCTGCAGGCCCGGGTCAGCACCCAGTTGGCCTGCTTCACCGCCGAGGGAACGATCCGCGCGTTCGTGCGCGGCGACCACAAGGGCATCTGCCATCCCCCATCGGTGGTGTGGCACGCCTACTGCCGGTGGGCCGCCCTGCAGGGGATCGAGGCGCGGCGCTGGGCATGGGAAAACAACACGCCGGACGGCTGGCTCGCCCAGGTGCCCGTGCTGGCCGAACGGCGTGGTTCCGCACCGGCAACCGTGGCCGCCCTGTCCAAGATCGAGCAGGGCACCATGGACAGGCCGACGACGACCAGCCGCGGCTGCCACGCGCTCACCCGCACCCTCCCACTCGCCGTAGCCGTCGCCGGGAGAGACCCGGGGTACTGGGTCCGACAGGCCCGCGAGATCGCCGCGCTCACCCACGGCGACAGAGCCGCGCAGTCCGCAGCAGCCCACGCGACCGTGCTCCTGAGCCACTGCCTGACTGGCGAACGGGTCCAGGACACCCTGCAGGCGGGGCTGTCCGCCCTGCCCTCCCTCGACGAGGACCTCACTGACACCGAGCACAGCCAACTCACGGCAGCACTCCGTCAGGGCCAGGACCATCCCGCGGACGCCCGACGGCTCGCACGGCTCGCGCCGGACGCCACCGCGCCGTCGGCACTCCTCGGCGGCCTGTATGTCGCCGCTTCCTTCCCCGACCGCGCCGACCTCGGTGCCGCACTGCGCTTCGCCGCCGAGGCGCCCGACGGCGACTCGGTCGCCTGCGTGACCGGTGCGCTGCTCGGAGCGGTGCACGGCGCCGAGGCGCTGCCCATCGACCTGGTGAGCCGCCACGAACTGGCCTGGGTCCTCGACACCCTGGCCCGCGACCTCGTCGCCCAGCTCACCGACCGGCCGGGCGGCACCGAGTACACCAGCGGCTGGGACCGGCACTGGTGGAACCGCTACCCCGGCTGGTGACCCGCCGGCTCCTGTCTCGAGGACGTCGACCGCGTCACCGGCTCCCCGCTCGTCGATCTCGGTGACCGGCGTGGCGAAAGTGTGCGCGCCGGTGTTGTCCGCCTCCAAGGCGGTGAGGCCCGGGACGGGGTGGTCGGTGAGAAAGCGCACGTTGCGGTCGACGGCGAGTACGTCCGCGACGTTGGCTCGACTCAGCAGGAGGCGGGCCATGGTGCAGGTGCCGGCGCCGATGTCCAGGCAGTGCCAGTGCGGATGTCCATGTGTCGGCATCTCGGCAGGGGTGACAGACTCCTCCTCTCGGAAGCAAGGGGAGGGGCCATGGGGTTCGGCTTTCGCGTTGGTGTGCCGGGACTGAGCGTGCGGGTCTCGACCCGGGGGGTGCGGACTTCCGTAGGGCCCCGGGCGGCACGCATCAGCATGGGCAGCGGAGGCACCCGGATCTCGTCCGGGCTGGGCCCGTTCTACGCCTCCAGCTCGCTGAGCGGAGGGCGCCGCCGCACCAGCACGAGTCGCGCCACGCGTTCCCGGGCCGTCGCCCCCTCAGCGGCACAGCTGGACCGTGCTCGCCGGCAAGCCGAGCGGGCTCAGCAGGAGGCGGAGCGCGATGCCGCGATCGCCCAGTTGCAGGAGCTGCGACGGCAGACGACCAGCGTCCACCTGCAGTCCTTCCCTCCGTTCCAGCCACCGGTGGTTCCGGAACCGCCTCAGCTCGGCATGCCCTGGGCCCTGGCGGAAGCCCAGGCTCACCACCTCGTGGGGCTGGGTGTATTCGCCCGCGCCGACCGGTCGGCAGCGAAGAGAAGGGCGGAGGAAGACGCGCCGAACTACCTGGCCGCCGAACAGGCTCGCCTGCACGCTGTCCATGGCCAATTGACCGGTGAGGCCAATCAGTGGTGGCAGTCCCTCATCGCGAACGACGAGGAGACCGTCTGTGAGGTGGTCAACTACGCCTTCGCCGACAACCCCGCCGCGGGGTGCGCAGTAGGAGTCGACGGCTCTGTCCTGTCCGTCGTGATGCGACACCAGGACATCGACTCGCTGCCCGACCAGACGCCCGGAGTCACTTCCAGTGGTCGCCCCACCCTCAAAACGCTCAGCAAGCGGGACCGCACCCTGTGGTGGCTCACCTCCATGGGGTCGAACATCATCGCCACGCTCAAGGAAGGCTTTGCCACCGCGCCGGGGATCACCGCCATTGATCTGGCCGTGCTCACGCGACTGCCGGACACCCAACGACTCGGCTTCGTGGCCTACGGCCGCTGGACGCGCCAGGCCATCGAAGCCGGCCCGTGGCGGGAGACGGGAGACGCGCTGAGGTTCCTCGATATCGGCCAGGACGTCGCCTGCTCGGTGACCACAACGGCTTCCGGCAACCTGTCCAGCACCATCAAGCCCCTGGACACCAGCCGGCTGCCTGGACTGCAGAGTCTTCTCGACCACGCCCAGGACGACGCCGGGTCCGGCGATACGACCCTGGCCGACCTGGACGGAGACCTTCGCGCCCACGTTCCTGCCGCACACCACGCGCAGCAAGATCCCTACCGGATCCGCCCCTTCGCCGAGTGGAAGAGCCAGTCCGCTCCAGCGCAACCGCCCGCCCCCACGGCGCCGGGTCCCAGCCCTGCGACTGCGCTCGTCCCAGGACAGACCCTGACGCTGCCGGAAGAAGCCTGGCAAGGGCTGCTCATCGCCTTCACCTTCGCCGGCGCCGACGCGGATCTCACCCTCTTCCTGACCGACAGCGAGAGCCGGGTGACCGGCGACGAGGACTTCGTCTTCTACAACCAGCCCTCCGCCGCCCAGGGCGCGGCTCGCCTCCTCGGCAAGCAGGTCGAGGGCCAGCACACCGTCGAACGCGCAGCCGTCCACCTCGCAGCCCTGTCCGCTCACATCCAGCGCGTCACGATCGCGATCAACATGGATGTCGATACCGGCCTCACCTGCGGCTCTCTCACCCATGCCTCGCTCTCCTTCGACTGCGCCAGCGGTGCTGCCTGGACATTCCAGCCGCCCTCCGACCCCGACATCCGCGCCATGGTCATCGCGGAGCTGTACCGGCACACCACCAGCGGCCAGCCCACATGGAAGCTACGCGCGGTCGGCCAAGGTTGGGCCGACGGCCTCGACGGACTCGCCCGAGCCCACGGCGTGCACGTGGAATGACTACCCCCGGCCCCAAGGGGGACGGTGCTGCCGCTTCATCACCGACGGCATGAGGGGGGCACCTTTCGCCGCACGGTCCGTCGGCCCATGGGATGACGGACACTTCGCTGCGTTCAGGCCCGCCTGTGCGACGGTACTTCTTTCGTGCTCACGCCGTCCCGTATGCCGCGGGCCGGATGCCGTGCCGGCCAGGGGGGTCGTCACGGTTACCCAGGGGGTACCGCATCATGCCGGGCAGCAGAAAGCCCGCCACCGAAACGACGGAGGCAGGGCCTCGGCGTTGTCGGTCTCGCTCGGGCTGCTGCCGAGGCGTCGCTCCAGGGCTTCCAAGCCGACGTGCGCCACGACGTACGGGACTATCGCGGGCGTCTTGCCCCAGTTCCCGGTGACCTTGCCGTTCGGGCCGGGGGACGCTGCGGTGGGTTTCAGGACTCGGGGGGCTCGGACGGTACCTGGCCGCCGGGTATGAGGTTGTGGAGGGACTGCCAGCGGGGTGAGCGGACGAGGGCGGCGGCTTGAGCGGCGGAGGAACGGTTCACGATGGTCCGCCACGTCCGGCCGGCGAATGTGGCCACTGAGTCGGCGACGCGGAGTTCCTTGGCTACGACATGCATGATCCCGTTGGCGTCGATGTCGATGCCAACTTCGACCAGCGGTGTGCCCTTGGGGTGTGGTGGCAGATCGGTAAGTTGGAGGATGGCGAGGGATTTGTTCTCCGAGGCCTGTTCACGCTCGCCTTCGAGGATGTGTAGGACCACGGTCGTCTGGTTTCTCGCCCCGGTTACGAAGATCTCGCTGCGCTTCGTCGGGATGGTGGTGTTCCGCTCGATGACCTTCGTCATGACTCCGGGCAGCGCGCGGTGAGCTTCACGCCGAGGACGATGCCGTAGATCAGGTGGGCGCAGACGGGGGCTGTCGCCTTGTCCGGCCGGCCTTGATGTCGGCGGCGGACCCCCCAAGATCGCCTGCAGAGTCGCTCAGTGCCGGGTCGGCCGGCGTGGCGGAGGGGCTGATCTGCGGGATCAGTCCGTACAGGATGCTGGGGCGGATCTCCGGCGTGCCGACGTAGCCGCAGGCGTGCGGGCAGGGCACCCACTTCCAGGGCTGGGCGTGCGGGGCGCGCAGGGACTCGCGGGAGCGGGTCGGGGTCGTCGGCGGTGCAGCGGCGTTCGACGCGGCCGCGTAGTCCGCAGCCGGTGCACAGGCCGAAGGCGTCGCGGTAGGGGCCGCAGCGTTCCTCCTCCAGGGCGGCGATCTCGCGCGGGAGGACGGGGTGCGGGTAGGGGCGTCCGCTGCCGGCGGCGGGTCCGCCGGTGTCGGGGTCGAACTCGTAGGCGCGCTCGCCGGGGCGGACGGGCAGGGACCACCAGGGCTGTCCGGGGGTGGTGGTGAAGACCACGAGCCGATCAAGGAATGAGAAAGGGCCAGGTCATAGACACTGACCCGGTTTTTTCTCGTGGAGCCGCTTTCGGGATTCGAGCCCGAGGCCTACGCATTACGAGCTCGCGAGAGCGTTGCCGTGCACTTCCCTGACCGTCAGGAATTCTCTGGGGGAGCGACTGTGGCGTGAGGCTAGCCGATGGGGCTTCATGCAGCTCAGCGCCGGTTTCATTGACGCTAGCAGGCGCAACAGGTGTGGTGGTATCGCCAGTTCAGGTGAAGCCCCGGCGGCGGTCGGGCCGCCGAGGCTCCGCCCAGTCAGCCGCAGCAGGCGGTCGCTCCACCGACATCGCAGGGGCGGTGTCGGTGGCGGTTACGGGCTTCGGCGTCACCAGCCTGCTCGCACCCGGTGACACCTACGAGGCGGCGGCATGTGACCGGGTCGGCCGACCCGTCGATCCTGATCATCCCGACCGACCCGAAACCACCGAGCCCTGGAGTTGACATGGCTGACATGATCGTGCCCGACCCCGTCACGCGGAACATTCTCGCGATCTTCGAACGCGCGCGATCCCGGCTGTTCGAGCGCCTTGAGGACCTGACCGACGCCGAGTACCACTGGGAGCCGGTCAGCGACTGCATCAGCATCCGCCCCGGCGACGACGGTGTCTTCCGCGTCGCCACGCTATTTCCGGAATCGAGTCCGGAGGCGCCGGACCCCATCACGACGATCGCCTGGCGCATCTGGCACATCGGCAGCCTCTGCCTGCGCGGCTATGTGATCCACTTCTTCGAGGACGTCCCCGAGTTCGGCGACCGCCACGAGTGGCCGGGCACCGCGAAAGAGGGCGTGCAGGCGCTCGCCGAGGACTGGGAGCACTTCATCTCCCGTATCGCAGCCCTCGGCGACAAGCGCCTGTTGGCGCCGATGGGCCTGGGCCCCGGCGGTTGGGCCGATGAGACCTATCTGAAGCTCGCGCTGCACGCTCTGGTCGAGGTCGCGCATCACGGCGGCGAGATCGGCCTGCTGCGCGACCTGTACCTACGCGAAGGCGTCTGATTTCGGAGGCGGGCGACCTTGTCCGGCGGCCGTGTGCCGCCAGACAACGGCCGGGGTCAGCAGCTATCTCCTTCCTCCCGGTCAGGCCACCGTCCCGGGAACGTGGCGAAACGGTGCTCCCTCCGTCTCCGGACGAACGGAGCAGCCGTCCCGGTGAAGGTGGAAGCCGGCTTCTTCTGCCCCACATCCATCACGACAGGAGTGTCACCGCCGAGTACCGCGCGACCGACACCACTGACCCGGGCACGCGCATCCGATTGCTGCTGGACGAACTGCTGCCGCCCATCGACCTGAGCTACCCGTCCGCGGCTCCCTTCTGGTTCAGGGCCCGGGTCAGCTCGCGGTTGGCAACGCGGGCAGCCTCCAGCTCCGCGTCCCTCTCCTCCAGCCGCGCCGACAGCTCGGTGTTCGCCTGCTCCAGGCGGGAGACCCGGCGCTGAAGTTCCTCCTGGTCGGCGGGGGCACCGAGCCCCGATTCCCGCCATGCCTGCTCGCCCATGAGCTCGGAGAGCCGTCGTTCCAGGCGCCGGGCATGCTCGGCCAGCTCTACCACTGCCTTCAGCACCGCACGCTGTTCGACGAACTCACCGCATTCCCCCCGAACTCGTCGCCCGAACTTGACGCGTTGGCATCGTGAGGTGTCTGGCGCGTCCTCGGCAAGGTCCGCACGGATCCGAGGTGGGCGACCGCGCTGGTGCGGGCCCTGCTGGTGCTGACGAACCGGGAAGTCGCCCGCTGACGGATGACCTTGTCGGTGGACTACCGCCCCAGACTTGCCCGAGCCTCCCGACGCCTACGCACACCAGGCCATCTGACGTGCAGTTTTCATGATGCACAGGGCCCATTGGCTGCCTCTGGCCGCAGGACGGGGCAGTCGTCCTCATGCCCTTCCCCGACATGAGGCCGGCCGCTCCACCCAACACAGCCGACCGGAACTGACCCCGCCGTACACCGCAGTTGCCGAGGTAGAAACGGACCGGGACGCGAGCCGGTAGCTGAGGTGCGGGTGCCCGAGGAACGTCTGCCGTGACGCTGCGCCGATTGACGACGAGGGTGAACTCGGTGGCAGGAGACTTCGGTTCACCCTGAGCGATCGCCCGTTCCCGGCGGCATAGCTGCACCGCCTCCCTCACCGGGGCTGCCCGCGATACGGCTGCGGTGCGTCCGGACACGGTGCTGCTTCGAGGAGGTTGCGCGATCAGTCTTGACAACGTTGTCCGAGAGGATCAGGCTAATCGCGATCTTTGGCTGGGTGTGCCCTTCCACGAGTTCGCCATCCCTTTCATGGAGCTTCCGCATGGTTCAAGGTCTACGTACCAACTCACAGAAGTGGTCACGGCGGTTGCCGCACGCTTACGGCAACTCACCTGGCTCCGCGCCGCGCTGACTCGCCGTCGGAGCCGAACCGCTTCTTGAGTGCCGATCCAGGGTCGGCATGCGGCAAGCCCCCGAGTGCCCATGAGGCGTACGCGCGATCCATCGCGGTCGATCGACCGCGGCAACCAGATTCTCCACCCCGCCCTTCGACGCTCTCGACCCCTATCGATGAAAGGCCCCGTTGTGTCTCGGTCCCCCTTTGCTCGCCTACTGTCCCTCCGAAGATGGGTCAGCGTGGCTATAGCCCTGTCGCTGCCGGTGGGCGTGCTCGTCGTCGCACCCGCGGCGAGCGCCGCGGCGCCGCCCGGCAACTTCAGCTCCTCGTTCGAGTCGGCCGACCCGCAACCCGCGACTAGCACAGTCGAGCTCGACGCGAACGGCAAGCCGGTCCAGACGAACCTGAGCGGATCGAGCCCCTCCGGACTGCCCGGGAGCCTGCTTGACCAGGTCAGCGCGGTGACCGCGAGCGCCGAGAACCCGCCGGGCGAAGCCGCCACGAACCTCAAGGACGCCAATCCGTCCACCAAGTGGCTGGCGTTCGACAAGACCGGCTGGGTGGCCTACCGGCTGGCCAAGCCCGCGACGGTGGTGAAGTACTCGCTGACCTCTGCGAACGACGCGCCGGGCCGCGACCCAAAGGACTTCACCGTCCAGGGGTCTAACGACGGCAGCGCGTGGACCGACCTGGACACACGCACGGGGGTGAGCTTCAGCGGACGGTTCGCCACCAACACCTACAGCTTCACCAACACGACCGCCTACAGCTACTACCGGCTGAACGTCACCGCGAACTCCGGTGACTCGATCGTCCAGCTCGCCGACTGGAACATCAGCGACGGCTCGAACGTCATGCCGCCGGCCACCCCGATGGTCAGCGTCGTCGGCGCCGGTCCGGTCAGTGGCTACAACATGAAGTCAGGGGCCGGATTCACCGGAGTGGCTTCGCTGCGGTACTCGGGCGGCGCCCAAGCCGACGGTCGCTCGTACGCGACCAACAAGCTGTTCGACGTCAACATCCCGGTCGGGCCGAAGACCCGGCTGTCGTACAAGATCTTCCCCGAGTTCACGGGCAAGGACGCTCAGTACCCGTCCACCTACGCGGCTGTCGACCTGCACTTCACCGACGGCAGCTACCTGAGTGGGCTTTCGCCCGTCGACCAGCACGGCTACGCGCTGACGGCCGCCGGTCAGGGCGCGTCGAAGGTGCTCTACGCCGACCAGTGGAACGCGGTCCAGTCCGACATCGGGGCGGTCGCGAACGGCAAGACGATCGACCGCGTCCTGCTCGCCTACGACGATCCCAAGGCAACCGCCTCGACTCGTTTCCAGGGCTGGCTCGACGACATCTCTGTGGCGGGCACACCGACGCCGATCGACGGCTCCAGCCCGACCAAGTACGTCGACACGCGGCGCGGGTCCAACGCCTCGGGCTCGTTCTCGCGCGGCAACAACCTGCCGATTTCGGCGATGCCGAACGGCTTCAACTTCTTCACGCCGGTCACCAACGCCACGTCCAACTCCTGGGAGTACGACTACCAGCAGGGCAACAACGCGGCCAATCTGCCCATGCTGCAGGGACTTGCGCTCTCGCACGAGCCCAGCCCGTGGATGGGTGACCGCAACCAGATGTCGGTCATGCCGGTGTCGGTCGGCGGATCGCTCACCGGAGCGCCCAGCACACGCGCACTCGCCTTCACCCACAACGACGAGATCGCGCGGCCGGACCTCTACCAGGTCACTCTGCAGAACGGCCTGATCGCGCAGATGTCGCCCACCGACCACGGTGGGATCATGCAGTTCACCTTCCCGTCCGGAAAGGCCACCGGAAGCCTCGTCTTCTACAACGGCACGTTCTCCATCGGTACGGACGGCACCTTCAGCGGCTGGGTCGACAACGGCAGCGGTCTGTCAGCCGGTCGCAGCCGGATGTTCGTGTACGGCACCTTCGACCGCGCGCCGACGGCGTCCTCCGCCACGTCCGCCACGTTCGACACCTCCGCGAGCTCGCAAGTGACGATGCGTATCGCGACGTCGTTCATCTCGGTCGACCAGGCTCACCGGAATCTCGACCTGGAGGTCACCGGTAAGAGCTTCGACCAGATCCACGCCGCCGCCACCGTGGCGTGGAACGACCGGCTCGGCCGGATCGAGGTGAAGGGCGCGACCGAGACGCAGAAGGTCACGCTGTACTCGAACCTCTACCGACTGAACCTGTACCCGAACTCGCAGTCGGAGAACACCGGTACCGCCGCCGCGCCGCACTGGCAGTACGCGAGTCCGGTGTCGGCGCCGACCGGCACGTCGACCGCCACGCAGACCGGCGCGAAGGTCGTCGACGGGCAGATCTACGTCAACAACGGGTTCTGGGACACCTACCGCACCGTGTGGCCCGCGTACTCGCTGCTGTACCCGGACATCGCGGCCAAGATCGCCGACGGGTTCGTCCAGCAGTACCGCGACGGCGGCTGGATAGCCCGCTGGTCGTCACCTGGTTACGCCGACCTGATGACCGGCACGAGCTCGAACGTCGCGCTGGCCGAGGCCTACCTCAACGGCGTCAAGGTGCCCGACCCGCTCGCCGCGTATGACGCGGCTGTCAAGGACGCGACCGTTGCGTCCGGGCGCAGCGAGGTCGGCCGCAAGGGCATCGAGAAGTCGCTGTTCCTCGGCTACACGCCGACCTCCACCGGCGAGTCGGTGTCGTGGGCGCTGGAAGGTTTCATCAACGACTACGGCATCGGGAACATGGGCGCGGCCCTGGCCAAGGACCCGGCCACACCGAAGTCGGAGCGCAAGCGGCTTAAGGAGGAGTCGCAGTACTTCCTGGAGCGTGCCCGCAACTACGTCAACCTCTTCGACACGAACACGAAGTTCTTCGAGGGACGTGAGGCCAACGGCAAGTTCCTCGCCGGCGACCCCAGGGACTGGGGCGGCGTCTACACGGAGACCGACGGGTGGAACTTCGCGTTCACCGCGCAGCAGGACGGCCAGGGCCTGGCCAACCTGTACGGCGGGCAGAAGGCACTGGAGCAGAAGCTGGACCAGTTCTTCGCCACCCCGGAGAACGCCGACAGGCCCGGCGGGTACGGCGGCACGATCCACGAGATGCTCGAGGCGAGTGCGGTGCGCATGGGCCAGCTCGGCATGAGCAACCAGCCGTCGCACCACATACCGTACATGTACGACTACGCCGGTGCGCCGTCCAAGACGCAGGCGATCGTGCGGGAGATCCTGCAGCGCCTCTACGTCGGCGACGAGATCGGCCAGGGCTACCCGGGTGACGAGGACAACGGCGAGATGTCGTCGTGGTACATCCTCAGCTCGCTGGGTATCTACCCGCTTCAGGCGGGCTCCTCCAACTGGGCCATCGGTTCACCGCAGTTCGCCCAGATGACCGTCCACCGCGAGAGCGGCGACATCGTCGTCAACGCGCCGGGCAACAGCACGAAGAACGTCTACGTGCAGAGTGTGAAGGTCAACGGGAAGACGCAGCAGGGCGTGTCCATCGACTCGTCCGTGCTCGACCATGGCGGCACGATCGACTTCCAGATGGGCCCGAACCCGTCGTCCTGGGGCACCGGCAAGAACGACGCGCCTTCGTCGCTGACCAAGGGCAACGAGGTGCCCAAGCCGTTGCAGGACACCACGGGCCCCGGCCTCGGCACCGCGACCGCGAGCGACGGGCAGGACGCGTCGAAGCTGTTCGACGACTCGTCGACCACGCAGATGACCTTCACCGACGGCACGCCGCAGGTGAACTGGGTTTTCCGCAGCGGTAAGCAGATGCCGACGTACTACACCCTCACCTCGGGGGCGAGTGCGGGCGACCCGACGGATTGGAAGCTGCAGGGCTCCAACGACGGGATCACCTGGACCACCGTCGACTCCCGCAAGGGCGAGGTCTTCGCGTCGCGCGGCCAGACCCGGCCGTTCAAGATCGGCAATTTGGGGAAGTTCGCACGGTTCCGCCTGGTCGTGAACAAGACCCTCGGCGCCGCGCAGACGAACCTCGCCGAGGTCGAGTTGCTCGCAGGCGGCGATGTCCAACTCGGTGGCGGCGCCATCGCCGTCTCCGCGGCGAGCAGCGTGCACGCGACGTCCGGCGTCGCGGCGTCGGTGCCGCTGGCGACTGTCACCGGAGGCACTGCGAGCGGCTACCAGGCCACGATCAACTGGGGTGACGGCTCACCGGCCACGGCAGGCACCCTGGACCTGAGCTCCCGGGGCGTGTACAGCGTCAGCGGCTCGCACACCTACGACAAGCCGGGTTACTACCAGGCCAGTGTCACGGTGGGCGACGGCGCCGGCCAGGGCTCGGGAACGGTGGGCGTCGACGTCGGCTACGCGCCGAGTTCCAGCCTCACCGCGGCATTCGACACCGTGTGCATCGGAGACGAGGGCGTCCTCGCGGCGAACTGCGACAGCAAGTCGTGGGCGTACTCGCGTGCCGCTCTTGAGGCGGCGGGCGTGACCCAGGGCCAGGAGCACGAGGTACCTGGAACGGCGCTGCGCTTCACGCTGCCGACGGTTCCGGCGGGACAGCCGGACAACGCGACCGGCAACGGCAGCACGATCGCGCTCAACCTGCCGGATGACGCGAAGAGCATCTCGTTCATCGGCGCCGGAACGCAGGGCAACCAGAGCACCACCGGCACGGCGACGTTCAGTGACGGCAGCACCGCCGTCATCCCGATCCAGATGAGCGACTGGACGCTGGGCGGCAACGCCAACGGCACGCCGTCCTACGGCAACATCGTCGTCGCCAAGGCCGCGTACCGACTGCTCGGCACGAGCCGGGACGGCGCCCAGCCGTTCCTGTTCGCCACCTCGCCGTACCAGATCCCGTCGGGCAAGACGCTGGTCTCGGTGACCCTGCCGACGCAGTCCGGCGACCCGGGCTCGGCGGGCCGGATCCACGTGTTCGCCATCGCCCATGACGGCACGCCGGACGCCAAGCTGGCGACCACCGCCCCCAAGGACCAGACGGCCACCCCGGGGAAGGTCCTCTCGGCGGACCTCGGTTCGGTGACCGGTGGCGTCCCGGGCTCGACGGGCTACCAGGCCCGCGTCCAGTGGGGTGACGGCACGGTTCCGGATGACGCCACGGTCGACTCGTCCGGTGCGATAAGCGGACAACACACGTACGTGCAGGAGGGCACGTACACAGTGCACGTCACCACATGGGACACGCTCTCGAGCAGTACCGAGACGTTCACCGTGACCGTGGGCAAGGCGAGTTTGCAGCCGTCGATCTCGGCGTCGGCATCCGGCACCGTCTCTGCCGGTGACTCGATCACCATCAACGGCAGCGGGTTCGCCGCCGGCGAGCAGGTGACCGTCAAGCTCGGCACCAGCCCGGCGCGCACCTTGACGGTCGCGGCCACGGCGGCGGGAGCGGTACACGCATCGATTGCCGCGTCCGATGACGCGCAGCCAGGCCGGTACGCCATCACCGCCGCCGGTAAGTCCTCGCGGACACCGGCGACGGCAACCGTCCAGGTGACCGAGGAGCCGGCAGTGCCGGCATACCGACCGCAGGTGCTGCTGTCGAACACCTCGGGACCGCGCGGTACGGCGATCACCGTCAATGGTTCCGGGTTCGCGCCGAACGAAGCGGTCACGATCAGATTCGGTAACGGCCTCGCCTCCATCACCGTGCACGCGAACGGTGATGGCGTCATCTCTGGCGCGACCATCAGCGTTCCGGGGACAGCGAAGCCGGGTTCGACCAGCATCACGCTGGCCGGCGCTGATTCGGTGACTCATGTCCGGCTGCCCTTCACGGTCAGCCGGCACTGAGCCGAGGTAGTTCAAAACGCGCCGGTGGGCGGGGCCGTGGTCACGGCCCCGCCCACCGGCGGTTTCCCGACTGGTACGACCCGGCCGGCACATGCCCATGGAGCGCGTCATGGCGGGGGCTCACGCTCGGCGCTGGCGCCAGTGGCACCGCCCAGCAGGACGGCGGCCGCAACGCCCAGCGCGGCGGCAAGACGGGAAACCCGCATTCCGTGCTCCTTTCACGGCAGGCGCCTGATGCGCCTGCCTGGTCGGACACATCAGTGTTTACAGCCGAAATGCACTGTTGAGTGAGAATTCTCCCCAAAGACACCGCATGTGATGAAGTATGTTGGGTCGGGAACCGGCGCCCGGCGTGCCGGCGTCACGCGCGCACGCGAACCGGAGGCACGCCCACTGATCGAGCCCTTCCTCAACCACCCCGACACGGACGTGCGAGAGGAAGCCGAACGCGCGGCAGCCGAGATCACCGCATCCACCACAGAAGGCCGCAACCACAACTCTTGATGCGATGAAGGGGCGAAGTCCCCGCCCTCCGTGGGTGTCCTGGGTAGGTACGTCCGCCCCAAACCGGTCCTATGGACACGGGCCCGGATCGAGGCGTGGCGCCAGACCGGCGAGAAGCCCGGCAAGGTCATGGTGTGGACGCCGGAGCAGACGGGGGAGTTCCTGGACGCTGTCGCCGGGCACCGCCTGTACCCGATGTTCCACCTGATGGTCTTCCGGGGGCTGCGCCGCGGTGAGGCGGTCGGCCTTCCGTGGGCGGAGACCGACCTGAGGCTGGGCACCGTCCACATCAGTGAGCAGCTGGTGGCCTCTTCGTACGACGTGTGGGAGGACACCCCCAAGAGCGAAAGCGGCGCGCGGACGATCAAGTTGGACTCCGAGACCCGCAAGCTGCTGGAACTGTGGCAGGCGCGGCAGGCCAAGGAGCGTGCCGACTGGGAGGAGGCCGCCAAGGTCTGGAAGAACACGGGCCTGGTGTTCACCTGGGAGGACGGCGGCGCCTACCACCCGGAGTACCTGTCGCAGGTGTTCATGCGGCTGATGAAGAAGCTCGACCTGCCGCCGGTGCGGCTGCACGACCTGCGGCACTGCGCGGCGACGCTGTCTCTGGCCGCCGGCCTGCACATGAAGGCCATCCAGGTGCTGCTCGGGCACGCCTCCTTCTCGCTGACCGCCGACACCTACACCTCGGTGCTGCCGCAGTTCGAGGAAGCCCAGGCCGAGGCGCCGCTTGCTCTCGTTCCGCGCAAGTCGCCGGCGCATCGAGACCTCGCCCAGGAGCCGGAAGAGAAGGCCGACGTTCCCCCAGAGGATGCTGCCGACGTTCCCCAGGAGGACGCTGCATAACGGCGCGTTCCCCTTTCGTTCCCCTTGAAGCCGAACAGGCCCCCCGAAGATCACTTCGGGGGGCCTGTTCGATGCTCCGACGCAGGTCAGAGCCTGTGCCCCCGGGCAGATTCGAACTGCCGACACCCGCTTTAGGAGAGCGGTGCTCTATCCCCTGAGCTACGAAGGCGGGGCCTTGCGGAAAACGTGGAGGAATACTCTGAGTGAGCATTCGCCCGCGCTCCGGCAAGGGTCTGGACCGCCGTACAGCGCGGTCCCTGACAGGGTAGCGGATCAGCGGTGGGGGGTGGGGTGGCGAATCGTGGGAGGGGACGGCCAGGTGCCAGGGCGTGGAGACGCGCCCTGGGAGCCCTCAGGACTGCGGCGCCGTGATCTCGCGCTTCAGGATCTTGCCGCTCGGGCCCATTGGCAATGCGTCCGTCAGCCACACGCGGCGCGGGTACTTGTACGCGGCCACCCGGTCGCGGACGAACTCCTGGAGCTGGGCGGCGGTTTCCTCGGCGCCGGGGCGTAGGACGATCGCCGCCGCCACCTCCTCGCCCAGGCGCTCGTCGGGGACGCCGATGACGGCGGCCAGGGCTACCGCGGGGTGCTCGTGCAGGACCTCCTCTATTTCGCGCGGGTAGACGTTGTAGCCGCCGCGGATGATGAGGTCCTTCTTGCGGTCGACGATGTAGAGGTAGCCGTCCTCGTCCCGCCGGGCCAGGTCGCCGGTGCGCAGCCAGCCGTCGGGGACTGCGGCGGCCGTTTCCTCCGGGCGGTTCCAGTACTCCTTCATCACGTTCGGTCCGCGCACCGCCAGTTCGCCGACCTCACCGGGTGCAACGTCGCGACCGGTGTCGTCGAGCAGCCGTACCTCGACGTCGCGGATGGGCGTGCCGATGGAGCCGGGCTTGCGCGGGCGGTCGAGGTGGTTGAAGGTGACGACCGGGCTGGTCTCGGACATGCCGTAGCCCTCCAGCACGGCGCAGCCGAAGCGGCGCTCGAACCCGCGCAGCAGTTCCACCGGCAGCGACGCGCCGCCGGAGATGCACATGCGCAGGGTGGAGACGTCGGCCTCGGCCGGATGGTGGAGCAGGGCCGCGTACATCGTGGGCACGCCCTCGAACACCGTCGCCCGGTCGCGGGCGATCGCGTCGAGCACCGCCGCCGGGTCGAAACGCGGGATGAGCGTGAGCGACGCACCGCGGAGGACCGCGGTGTTCATCGTGCAGGTCTGGCCGAAGATGTGGAACAGCGGCAGACAGCCGACGATCACGTCCTCGGGCGCCAGATGCTGCACCTCGGCGACGTTGACCTCGGTGTTGTGACGCAGTCCGGCGTGGGTGAGTGCGGCGCCCTTGGGGCGGCCCGTGGTGCCGGAGGTGTAGAGGAGGACGGCGATGTCGCCGCCGGCCACGGCGGCGGTGTCGTGGAGCGGCTCCAGTTGCGCCAACTCGGCTGCGAAAGCCGTGGGTTCCACCACTATGTGCCGTACGCCCGCGGCGGCCGCGCCCTGTGCTCCCTCGCCGGGCGCCGCGTGCCACTCGAAGAGCAGCGCGGCTCCGGAGTCCCTCAGGTGGTACTCGGTCTCCCGGGACTTCAGAAGCGGGTTCAGCGGGACCACGATGCCGCCGGCGCGCAGGATGCCGTAGTAGAGAGCGACGAACTCGGGCACGTTCGGCAGCATCAGGGCGACCCGGTCGCCGGTGCGCAGGCCCTCGGTGGCCAGCAGTGTGGCGACCTGGGCGCTCAGCCGGTCCAACTCGGCGTAGGTGGTCGTCGCCCTACCCAGCCGCAGCGCCGGCCGTTCGGGTTGCCGGCGTGCCGTCTCCACCAGGAATTCCGCCAGGTTCGCCACGATGCCTCCTTGCATCCATGTGCGCGGCGTTTACGAGGTTGCGCCCTCGCCGCTGACGGCATGGTCGCCGCCGCGAGGGGAGGGGTCCATGGCCGCGCGGACAGCTCGTGCGGCCCGGGATTGTGCCTGAGGACAATCGGGTCGCCGTACGCTGCGCTTATGAGTCTCTCGGACCCCGGTACGGCCCTGCGTGCGCGGCTCGCGGAGCTGGGTGAGCACATGGCGCTGCGCATCCGCGCGGAGGTCGCGTCGTACACGGACGAGACGCTGATCCCCTTCGAGTCGCTGCGGGAGTCGTGCACGGCCAACGCCGACCTGCTGCTCGGGCACTTCGCGTTCGGTACGGATCCCGACGTGCGGCCCGCGCAGGAGACGGGCCGGCTGCGCGCCGAGCAGGGTGTGCCGCTGGCGGACACCCTGCACGCCTACCGGGTCGGGTTCGAGTACTTCTGGTCGCAGATGATCGACGAGGCCCAGCGGCATCCGGGGGTCACGGACGCGCAGCTCGTGGCGGGCTCGTCGGAGGTCTGGGCCCTGTTCGGCCGGTACGCGGAGGCCGTCGCCGCCTCCTACCGCGAGGCCAGCGCGGAACTGGCGCTCCGGCGTGAAGCGCGCCGTTCGGCCCTGGTCGAGGCGCTGTTCACGGGCGCCCTCGCGGACCGTACGACGCAGTGGGAGGCGGCCGGGCAGCTCGGCCTGCCCGAGCGGGGACCGTACGCGGTGGTGGCCGCGTCCGTACCGGACCCCGGGCAGGAGCCGCTGCCCGGGATCGAGCGGACGCTGCGGGAGGCCCATGTGCCGTCGGCCTGGCGGCTGTTGCCCGACGCGCAGATCGGGCTGGTCTCGCTCGCGCATCACGACGCGGAGACCGTGATTTTGCGCGCACTGCGCCGGCGTGGGCCGGGTGGAGCACGCGGGGCACGGGTGGGGGTCAGTCCCCGTTTCGACTCGCTGCGCGACACACCGCAGGCCCTGCGCTTCGCCCGGCTGGCGCTGGACGGGTTGCCGGGCGACGGGCCTGGGGTGGCCCGCTTCGACGACAGTCCCCTCGCCATGCTGGTCGCGGCCGCCCCGGCGGAAGCGGCACGGCTGGTGGAGGTCGTCCTGGGCCCGGTGCTGGAACTGCCCGAGGCGGAGCGCGCGCGTCTGCTGCAGACCCTCGGACACTGGTTCACCGCGGGCGGCGCCGCCGCCGAGGCCGCGGAACGGCTCTTCGTCCACCCGAACACCGTGCGCTACCGACTGCGGCGCATCGAGGAGTTGACGGGGCGGTCGCTCTCCGATCCCACCGCGCTCGCCGACCTCGGCACCGCCCTGCATGCGCTGCGGCTGCTGCCGCGGTAAGCCCCGCCCCACCCCCCTACTTCCGCGTCACCCGCACCGTGTAGTGCCCGCCCAGATCCGCCCCCGACACCTCCACGGTGATCCCGTGCTTCGGGTCCTTGAACGTCTCGCCGGGCGCGAACGGAGCGTCGGAGAGTTCCACCTGGACGTTCGGGCTGAGGGTGCAGCCGCCGCTGTGGCGGTGGGAGTCGTACACCGTGATCGGGCCGCGCCCGGTGTCGACGTTCGCGTCGACCTTGTAGACGAGGATGCCCGGATGGCACACGGTCTCGTCGTTGCCGCCCTTGGTGCGCAGCTCCAGGGCGTAGCCGGTCCGTCCGTCGATCGGGACGAAGACGAGCTTGCGGCCGCCGGGCCGGTTCAGCGGGGTCAGCTTGTACTCGGTGCTGCCGCGGGCCGCCGCGCAGCTCACCTGGGAGGTGTCCAGCCAGCCCAGCTTCCACTTGTGCCAGCCGAGCAGGTCGTTGTTGGCGCCCCAGTCCTCGCTCATGATGTCCCAGTGGCCGACCGCACCCCCGCCGTCCTGGGTGTAGAGGTCGGGCAGGCCGAAGACATGGCCGTTCTCGTGCGGCAGGACGCGGTAGCCGGTGCGGGAGTAGGAGCCCGAGCCGTCGTCCTGGCGGGAGTAGATGAAGGACGCGTTGGCGACGGGGACGCCGTCGGCGACGGGGGCGTCCGCGTTGCTGGCGAAGGTCACGGACAGGACCGTGTCCAGGGCGGAGGGGCCCGCGTTCGGGGTGATCAGGACGTTCAGGAGGTTGTACGAGCCGAAGTCCACCTCGGGATCGGCGGCGGCCACGATGTCCTGGACCAACTGGCGGTAGCCGGGGTCGAAGGGGGCGCCGCGCTCTATGCCGTACTCCTTGAACGACTTCGGCATCCGCAGCCAGTGTTTGATCGGCGCCTCGGGGCGGTAGTCGAGCCGGCCGTAGGAGGCGGCGCGGAACCAGTCCTGGGTCTTCGGGAAGAACTCGTGGTAGCGGTCGAGCGCGCTGCCCTCGCCGGGCGCGTCGGAGAAGTCGACCATCAGGGTCAGGGCGTGGACGGTGCCGGTGGAACGGGAGTAGCCGCCGGGGGTGGGGATGCCTTCGGTCATCTGGATCTCGCGACGGCCGTTGATCAGGCAGGGGCCGAGCGCGGTGGCACGGGCCAGCGCGGCGACCGGGTCGGCGCCGGTGGTGGTGGAACCCGGGGCGAAGACCCCGGTCCCGGCCGACGTGGTCAGCGCCAGGATGAGGGCGGTCACACATGCGAGGGACGCCGCGCGGCGCGCGCGTATGCGACGGTTGCTGGGCTGCGGCTGCATGCATGGACCTTTCGCTCCACGGCAGCCGCCGGCTTCCGGCTGCACCCTTGCGATCACCCTGTGTCGACAGGGCGGAGGGCGCGCGCTGGAGGAGCCGATCGTGGGTTTCGTACCCCCACAAGGGTGTGAGACAGGTCACATGGATTCTTCCTGGGGGTAGGAAATAACCGGGGATCGTTTCCCCGTTTGGACCTGTGTCCGAGCGAAACGGGGACCTTCTCCCCGGATCGCCACCGGCAGACGAAGCAAAGCCACAGCAGACGAAGCAGAGCAATCCGGCCCGACCGAGGAGGACGTCGTGACCACCGCGACCCCCGTGCAGCGCAAGACGACCCGGCCCCGCGCCGACGCCCTGCGCAACCGGGAGCGGATCGTCACCGCCGCCCGGGAGATGTTCGTCGAGTACGGCCCGGACGTGCCGCTCGACGAGATCGCCCGCCGGGCCGGCGTGGGCAACGCGACGCTGTACCGGAACTTCCCGGACCGCGACGCGCTGGTCCGCGAGGTCGTGTGCTCGGTCATCGACCGTACGGTGCGGGCGGCGAAGCAGGCCCTCGCGGACGGCGGCGACGAGTTCGAGGCGCTGGAGCGCTTCGTGCACGTCTCCGCCGACGAGCGGATCAGCGCCCTGTGTCCGATGATCTCCAGCACGTTCGACAAGTTCCACCCGGACCTGGAGGCCGCGCGCGAGCGGGTCGAGCGGCTCATCGAGGAGCTGATGGACCGCGCGAAGTCGGCCGGACTGCTGCGCACCGACATCGGCGTCGGCGACCTGATGGTCGCCGTGGCCCAGCTCAGCAGACCTCCGGCGGGCACGGGCTGCTTCAGCGCCGATCGCTTCGTCCACCGTCATCTGCAGCTGTTCCTGGACGGGCTGCGGGCCCCGGCCCGAGCCGTCCTGCCGGGCACGGCCGTGACCATGGAGGACCTGCGCCGAGCCTGAACCGACCCGACGCCCGACCCGACCCACCGGACCGACCTCGCGTGACCTGACCGATTGGTTCCGCGCCGAACTCCGGTCCTCACTACGACACCAAACTTCCGGCCGTCGACGTGGACGCGCCGCCACCTCCAGTCACCGTTCCCTATCTCTCGACGTCCTTTTCGACGCCCTTTTCGGGCACGAAGTCCCGAATTTCCGTCACGAAGTCCCGGAGTGGATACCTCCATGTCTGAAACAGCCTCGAAGGCCCGCGGCGCCCTCGACGCCAATCGCTGGAAAGCGCTTGTGTTCATCGCGCTCGCCCAGCTGATGGTCGTCCTGGACGCCACCATCGTGAACATCGCCCTGCCCTCCGCCCAGCAGGATCTGGGCATATCCGACGGCAACCGGCAGTGGGTCGTCACGGCCTACGCCCTCGCCTTCGGCGGTCTGCTCCTGTTCGGCGGCCGGATCGCGGACCTGTGGGGCCGCAAGCGCGCC
>NZ_JBIAQV010000053.1:0-43121 GCF_042889305.1 Streptomyces sp. NPDC002619
CACGCCCAGTGCACGGGCTGCCTGACCCCTTGAACCGCTCGTCCGGTCCGTCACTGCTCCCGACCCCGGTGAACCTTTCCGGTCACAGCACTAGAGGCGATGAACGCGGCGATCTTGCTCGGGTTGAACATCCACATCACTCGGTGAATGCCCTTGTGCGAAGCGGCGATCGTCATGAAGATCCGTGGTTGGCCGTCCCGGTAGAGCATCACGCCGCCGCGTCCGTTGGCCTCGACGGGGCGGACCTCCACCTCGCCCCAGAACCGCGGATAGGAGGTCGAGAGGTTCGCCACTCGTTCGCGGCCGAGAACGGGGACGCGAGCCGCGCCCCGCAAGCCGTTGCCGTCGGACAGGCTGACGGAATCCGGGGTGAGGAGTGCCTCGAGTGAGGCGACATTTCCCGTCTGCGCCGCCGAGACGAAGGCATGGAGGAGTTGCCGGTGCTCCGCCGCGTCCACGGTCTCCCGTTGCTCGGTCACGAGATGCTTACGGGCCCTGCTCACGATCTTCCGGACGTTGACGACGCTGAGCTGGAGCATTTCCGCGATCTCGGCATAGGCGTAGTCGAACGCCTCTCGTAGGACATATACGGCCCGCTCTGTGGGAGTCAGCTTCTCCAGCACGAGGAGCAGAGCGAGTTCGAGGGCTTCCGCCCGCTGGGCACCCAGCTCGGGATCGGTACTCGTGTCAACGGGCTCGGGGAGCCACGGGCCGATGTAGGTCTCGCGGCGTACGCGGGCGGACTGAGCCACATTGATAGCCAGGCGGGTGGTGGCACTCGACAGGAACGCCGAAGGACTGACCACGACCGAGCGGTCCGTTCTCTGCCAGCGCAGCCAGACTTCCTGAACCACGTCTTCCGCCTCAACCACGCTTCCCAGCACGCGGTATGCGATGCCGAAGAGACGTGGACGGAGCTCGACGAAAACAGAAACGGCCTCGTCCAGGGTGCTTGCCGTGGGGGACGTCTCGGGATGCATGATCCTTTTGTCTCCGTTCCTCCGCGCGTCGGTGCTGTCGGGTTGGCCGATCATGCGGTGGCCGCGTGAAGTTCCGGTCTGCGGGCAGGCTGTCGGGCGAGAGCGCTCCGGCCTCCATGGGCTCCATGGTGTGATATGTGGCTGCCACAAAGGCCGTGGTCACTGAATGTCACAGCTGCTCCAATCGCGTCTGCTTCATTGACCGCGCACCTCCCCGTTCTGTGACAGATCTGCCGTGCCGAATTGCGGCCGGTGCCCGGAGCTCGGTCTTCGCAGGTGTAACCGCCGAACGGGCGCGCGCGACGCGACGCTCCGGACCGTCTCGTGAGCGGCGTGTCTGTCAGTCGATGAGCCCGAGGGCTCTCATTCCCCGGGCACGCCGGCCGAGCTGTCGGGCGCGCTCGGCACATCGACAGGGTCGTCGGGTTGGTTCCAGGTACGGAGTTTGTCGGGGTTGAGGATGACCCAGACCTGGACGACCTGGGGGCCGGCGATGTCGAGGCTGATGACGGCGGCGACCTGCTGGTCGTAGCGCATCACGAAGCCGGTCCGTCCGTTGACGGAATGGGTCTGCAAGGCGGTGCGCGGCCGGCCGGCCAGCAGGATCAGCAGACTGCGCGCGACCCGGGCGCTGCCCCGCACCGGCTTGACCAGCGCCCGTACCTTGCCTCCACCGTCGAAGAACGCCGTGGCATCGGGTGCCAGCAAGGACGCCAGGAGCGCCTCGTCCTCCCGCACGCAGGCCTCCTGCACCGCGCGGGCCACCGCGTCGTGCTGCCTCGGTGCCGTGGGCCGCGCACGCCGGGCCCGCAGACTGTGCCGGGCACGGTCGGCCGGCTCGGCGCACTCCGGTTCCTGCTGCCGCACGATGTCCGCGACCGTGCCCGGCGCCATCCCGAAGACATCGTTGAGCACGAACGCCGCCCGCTCGGCCGGGGACAGGGAATCCAGCGCATCCAACAAAACCGCGCCGATCTCCTCCTGCAACAACGCAGCGGGACTGCGCGAATCCGGCCCGTCCTCCCCGCCCGGTCGGCCGGCGTCCCCCTCCCGGCCGGACAGAGCCAGCCGCTCCAGGCAGATGCTCCCGGTGACCCTCACCAGCCAGAAACGCGGCGCCGTGATCCCCGCCCGCGCCGGATCCGACAGCTCGTACCACCGCCGGTACGTATCATCAACGACGCGCTCGGCCTCCCCGCTGCTGCCCAGCATCCAGTACGCGACATCCAGCAGATGCCGCCGCTCATCCAGCAGCTCCGCGATGGGCACCGCGTCATCCCCACGGCCCATACCGCAACCTCCCTCTCGCACAACACCACACCACACCTTCACCGCGGCAGTCATCCAGCTGGCCGGGCTGCGCACGACGGTCGGCAGGTCTCCACGTCGACGGTGCGGGGACATGCCTCGCGACGCCGCACAGGCGTGTGAAGACGCCATGCTGCTCAGGGCTTCCGGATACGGCCTTGCGCCTTGCCGTTGGACGATGTGACGCAATCCTGGGCCAGAGGGCGGCCATGTCGCCTACGGCAGCGCGGTACGACGGGTGCGGCGTCGGTATGCCCGGTGTGCTGCCGCTTCTCGCGTTCTTCCGCCGGGCAGAGGTACCCGACGACACAGGATCTTGCGCATGGTTTCCTCAATCTCGACGACTCGCCAACTAGACCGGACTGGCACGGATGTTGTGACGTGTCATGCCGCAACGACGTCGCGACAGCGGTCTCCCCCGCTGAGCGGGTGGTACGTCCCGCCGGTGGTCTCCAGCAGGTGCTCGGCCCACGGCACGTGCGGTTGTCACACCTCCCACGGCTGTTCGGTCAATGCCAGTGACGTCTTGCGCGCCGCTTGCACAGGTTCTCGGGGAAAGGAAGGGAGCACGTATGACCTCGGGGGCCAAGGACCACCGGCGCGTCCGACGCGTCCTGTGCCCGCCCGCGCCCGCTCCGGTTTCGTACGACCCCCGGCTCGACCCGCAGAAGGACGCATGATGTCACGACGAGTCCCCGAAAAACACACCGACCCTGCCGCAGCCAGTGTGTCTCTCGCGGCCGAGGCCGCCCTGCTCGAGGCCCGCCTCCACATGCTTCAGCAGGAGATCGGCATGCTCGACGCACGGATCGCGACGGTCTCCGACGCCCTGCGCCTGCTGCACGGCGCGCCCGCCGCCTCCGCCCAGGCCGCGGACAGTGGGGATCACCGGGGAGCACCCGACCGACAGCATGCCTCGTAGGCACAAGACCGTCCGATCGCCGACAGCAAGCTCTTCACATCCCGTCTGACGCGAACAGTGGCAATGACTGGCGCGAATCCGTCCAGGCCCAACCTCAATGTCCCAGCCACTTGACAGTCGTTGTTGCCCGTCTGGTGTGCTTACATACCCGATGCGCCACTGCCTATGATGTCAAGGGGTACCCGTGACCGCGTCCAGACCGGGCGCCACCGTAGGTGTGCCGGGGCGCGGCACGAAGGGTCGAGGATGAGAGGAACACATGGTCTCGGCAACCCACGCGGCGCGCAACATTGAGATCACTGCTGAGAACCTTCAGGCGGACCTGGCTCGCCTGCAGATCCAGAAGCAGGCGCTGGAAAGGGAACTGGCCGCGGTCGTGGCGCATCTCGGTTCGGTGCAGCAGGCCCTGAGTGCCCTCAAGACCCTGATGCACAGCCCGGCCGCCGCGCCCACGCCGAGCACTGTCGAGGTCGCGGCCCCGGACCATGGTCGGGCAACGCCTCCTGTCGAACCGCACAGAGAAGCTGCGCGTTCCAGGCCTGCGAGTGTCACTGCACAGTCCGGCGCGGTTCGGAAGCCGGCGGGCGACAGGGCCGCACGGCGTGCCGCCGATACCGACACCGGCTCGGAGGGGCAGGCGAAATACGGCAAGCTCACCGAGCAGATCATGGAGTATTTCGCCGAGGTCGGCGATGTCGACGTGCGGGCCCGTGATGTCGCCGCGGCTCTGGGCCGTGACACCGACAGCGGAAGCATCAACGCGGTCCGCAGCACGCTCGATCGTCTTGTCGGTACGTCCCGTCTCCAGCGCACCGGCCGAGGCCTCTACCGCGCCAAGCGTTCCTAGCCGTACGCCCGCGACCGGCGCACGGACGTGCGCATCCGGTGGGGGAAGCCGGTACCGGATCCAGCGGTCGGCAGTGCCCGCGCGGGAAGCGCCCTACACCACCGGTGGCCGAAGCACTGACGTCGGCCGAGCGGCCGCCCCGACGGCCGGTGCCTGATCCGGCGAGCACCTCCCGCAGATGTCCTGCGACTCACGACCCGTCCGTTCGGCGAACGCACCAGCACCGAACCGTGCGACCATCCCATGGCCGCATCGGTTCAGCTCGAGGTTCCCAGGACCACGGCAACGCACAGCCCCATGGCAGCGGTGATCAGAACCATCGCGGTGAGTGTTCCTCGGAGCCATCGCCCGAAGCGGATGCGGTGTTGCTCCTCGACCACGTTGACGCTGTCGGCAATGTGCTCGGTCACCAGGCGGGCAATGCGTCTCTGCTCTGCCAGATACCAGCGCTCGATGGCGAATCTCTGCTGCTTGGTCAGCCCCGGCGCTCGTGCGGTGAAATCCTCTACGCGCCGGCGTGCTGCTTCCAGATGAGCCTGCCGGTACAGGAACCGTTCGATGTCGGTCAGGCCGCGTGCGGCCTCCTCACTTGCGTTCATGGTCTGCTCCAGGGGAGAACGAGCCCGGTCCCGGCAGGACCGGTCCGGGCAGGTCGAATGCCGGGTGGTACTTCCCCGCCCCAGGCCTGCCCGGCAGGGGGCACGGTGACGCCACGGACCCCGACCGGACAGACACAACATATTTCACGCTCCCGTACCACTGTGTGACATGTTTTCTCCGAGCGTCGGCACACACCCCAGGTGCAGCCCGTCAGTGGCTGAGCCTCTCCGCCATGCTCAAGCGTCGATCGCCCGGCTCGCGTCGGAACGCTCCGGGTCACCGCTCGTGACAAATGCGTCCCGGGGGTGCTGCACAGAGAGCAGCGAGACGAGGTCTCTCCCGAACAGGGCCGCCGTGAGCCAGACGGAAAGGACGCGGGCCTTCCGTTCCCAGGTGGGCACGGCCAGGACGTGATAGCCCCGGTGCATCAGCCAGGCCGGAAGTCCCTTGATGACGATGCGCTTGTACTGGAAGATGCCGCGTCCCAGTCCCAGCGTCGCCACCACTCCCAGGCTGTCGTGGCGGTAGTTTCGGATTCTGCCTCCCCGCAGGCTTGCCACGATGTTCTTCGCAAGGCGCTTGCCCTGCCGCACCGCGTGCTGAGCGTTCGGCACCGTGTGCGCCCCCGGCACAGGTGAGGCCAGATCGGGAACGGCCGCATCGTCTCCGGCCGCCCATACATCCGGAACGGGCTCGCGTTCGGTGCCCACGCGGAGATCGGCGCGGACCACGATCAGGCCCCGCTCGTCGACCGGCAGATCCGTGTGATTGTGCACGACCGGATTGGAGGCGTTGCCGGCGGTCCAGACGATCAGCTCGGAATCGAACTCCTCCCCGCTGGAGAGCACGACGTGTCCGTCGGCGGCGGACACGAGCTGAGTGTTCAGGTGCACGCGCGCGCCACGCCGTTCCAAGGAGCCCACCACCCAGGCACCGGGCTTGTCTCCCACCTCGGGCAGAATGCGGCCCCGGGCCTCGACCAGATGGAAGGACAGATCGTCGATACTCAGCTCCGGATAGGACTTGAGCATCGCGGTCGCCAGTGACAGCAGCTCACCGAAGCCCTCGACACCGGAGAACCCGCCGCCCACGAACGTGACGGTGAGCAGCTTTCGCCGCTCGGCGCCCGGGAGCAGCGACGCCGCCTGGTCGAACGCGGTCATGAGCCGGTCGCGAATGGCGACCGCCTCCTCCACGTGCTTCAGGCCGATCGCCTCCTCCGCAAGCCCGGGAATGGGGAACGTGCGAGTCACGGCGCCGGCCGTGACCACGAGGACGTCATAACGCAGCTGGTAGTCGTCGCCGTTCACAGGCCGGACCTTGACCGTCCGGTCCGCGTTGCGGATCTCGGTCACGCTCCCCGCGATCAGCCGGGTACGGCGCAGATGCCGCCGCAACGACACGGCGGCGTGACGTGCCTCGACCGATCCGGCCGTCACCTCGGGCAGGAAGGGCTGGTAGGTCATGTAGGGACGTGGGTCGATGACCGTGACCCGTGCCTCGCCCTTGCGAAGCGACTTCTCCAGGCGCCATGCGGTGTAGAAGCCCGCGTAGCCGCCACCGACGATCACAATCTCACGCATGATTCCCTCTGCTCGTCGTTCGACACCACATAGACAAGCCAGGGCAGGACCGTGTGACAGTGGCGGGCCAGGCGCAGCAGGCCGGCGCTGACCGCTGGCTGGTCGAAAAGCGCTTCGGCCAAGGCCGCAGGCGCGGGCAGCGCTGCCGTCCGTCCGGACGGGTGGAGCCGGTCGAGGTATCACTCCTTGGCCCGATACCTCGACGTGTTGCGGTGACGGTGCCGGGCAGTGAAAGCCCCAGGCAGCCGTCACTCGCCCGGACGCCGCCCCGCTCCGACACGCGAGCCCGCGGCTCAGAGGTGTTTGGACGGCGAGGGTGCGGATGACTGCGCGCTGTCGCGGACGGCCGCCGTGGTGGAACCCTATGTTTCCCCGGTAACGCAGCCGGCTTCGTCTCATGGCTGTGACGGTCGAGACGGCTGTCTATCCGTGGTCTGGACTTGGCTCGGCAGTGCTGTCTGAGGTCGGTTCGGCTTTCGTGTGGAGGACCTCGCGGGCCTGTTCCGCGGCGCGGGTGATGCCCTCGGCGACGAAGTCGAGGAAGCGGGCGATGTTCTCGAGGCGGGCGGCGGCCGGGGTGCCGGAGCCGAGGACGCCGACGCCCTGCCGTGCGGTCTCGGCGAGCTGGGTGCTGGACCGGGCGCCGGCGATCGTCGACTGGTAGAAGACGTCGTCGTCGACGGAGTAGCGCTCGCGGCGGCGTTCGTCGCGTTCCCGGCGGATGAGGCCCTGGCTCTCGAGGAACGTGACCGCTTTGGAGACGGACGCCGGGCTGACCTGGAGGCGCTGGGCGAGTTGGGACGCGGTGAGGCTGCCCGCGTCGGTGGTGTAGAGGCAGGTCAGCACTCGGGACATCATCTTGGGCAGGCCCTGTGCCATGAGGAGGGTGGTGAACGTCTCCTCGTACTCGCGCACGGCCTCGGCGTCGCGCCCGTGGGCCGGCGGGGGTGCCTCCGACCCCCGGGGCGTGGCCTGCCTGCGCCGGTGGGCGCGGCGTTCAGTGGCGCGGTGGGCCAGGTCGGCGCGGTAGGCGGTGGGGCCTCCGTTGCGCATCACCTCACGCGTGATCGTCGAGGTCGGACGGTCGAGGCGTCGGGCGATCTCGGCGTAGGGGAGGCTGTCGGCCAGCCCCAGCGCGATCTGCTGGCGTTCCTGCTGGGTGAGTCTGCCTCCCGGCATCGCGATCTCCTTGGTGATCCTTCGTGGCGGTCCCTGATCCCCCCACCATAGCGTTCACTTCTCATCCATTGCAATGATCAGGGTAGCTATCGTTGCGTTACCTTCAAGACCGTTGCAACATTTTTCTGCTTTCTACCTGCGTATATGTCGATTCAATGCAACGGATCCGTTGTCGAATATTGAAAGGCAACGTAGCGTTTCCGGTGTCAGAAACAACGAACACGGGAGAGCACGATGCAGAAGTTCGACACCCCCGCCCCGATCTCCGCCGTCCTGAACATTCCCGCCGGACGCGTCCAGTTCATCGCCGCAGACCGCGCCGACACCACCGTCGAGGTCCGGCCCGCCAACCCCTCCAAGAGCCGCGACACCAAGACCGCTGAGCAGACAGAAGTCGCCTACGCCGACGGCGTCCTGCGGATCACGGCCCCGGCCCCCGACAACCAGCTCTTCGGCCCCTCCGGATCCCTGGAGGTCACCGTCCAGTTGCCCGCCGGCTCCCGCATCGAGGGCAAGGCCGCCAGCGCCGAGCTCCGCGGCGTCGGACGCCTCGGCGACGTCGCCTTCGACGGCGCGTACCGCCAGATCAAGATCGACGAGGCCGCGGGCGTCCGCCTCACCGCGATCGACGGCGACGTCGAGGTCGGCCGGCTGGGCGGCCCCGCGGAGATCAGCACCGCCCGGGGCGACATCCGGATCAACGAGGCCGTGCGCGGCACGGTCGTGCTCCGCACCCAGTCCGGCGACATCTCGGTCGTCGCCTCGGCCGGCGTCTCGGCCGCCCTGGACGCCGGCACCGGCTACGGCCGCATCAGCAACGCCCTCAAGAACGACGGCAGCACCGAACTCGACATCCGCGCCACCACCTCCCAGGGCGACATCACCGCCCGCAGCCTCTGAAGGAACAGAACCAGGACCATCCGGCCGGGCCGCCCCACCGCGATCGAGATCTTGTCGGTCGTCGCCGAGGACGCGCCCGGCCGTCCGTCCCAAGGGCCTGCGATCCACGTGCAGGGCCTGGAGAAGTCGTACAAGACGCTCTCACGCGACCAGGTGGAACACATGACGAAGAACAGCACTTCCTCGATCACTTCGAAGTGGACCGGCATGGTGCCGGTCGACGACACGGCCCTGGCCGTCACCGACACCGGCGGTCCCGGTATCCCTGTGGTCTACCTCAACGGCCAGTTCGCCACTCAGGGATACTGGCGGCGGGCCATCGCCGAACTGGGGACGGGGTGGCGGCACATCACCTACGACGAGCGGGCCCGCGGCAAATCGAAGCGTTCCGCGGACTACTCCTTCGAGGCAGCCGTCCGGGACGTCGATGCCGTCGTCGCGGCCAGGGGTGTGGACCGGGCGCTGGTGGTGGGCTGGTCCTACGGGGCGTTCGTCGGGGCGCACTGGGCCGGCCGGAATCCGGAGCGTGCCTTGGGCGCGGTCCTGGTCGACGGCGCGTTCCCGTACGACTGGCTCGACGAGGCCATGGAGCAGCGGATCCGGAAGCTGTTCAGGCGGATGAGCTGGTTCCTGCCGCTGCTGCGCCCGACGGGCCTGGCCCCGCGGATGACCGCCGAACAGCAGGCGAACAGCAACATCGAGCTCGGCAGGCTCTCCCGCGAGCGCGAACTGGGCCCCGTGCTGGACAACATCACCGTCCCGGTGCGGTATGTGGTCGCTTCGGGGACGTCCTTCGGAAGCCGCGGCGATGAGCAGGAACGGATACGCACCAGCCTCGATGCGGTGACCGCCAACAACCCGAACATCCAGATCGGCGCGAAGGTCGCCAGCAACCACGGTGCGATCCTCAAGAAGGACTTCCCGGCCATCGCCGAGGCCGTACGCGAGGTCGCCGCCCTCGACCGCGGGGGGCGCTGAAGACACGACCAGCGCACTGACGACAACTACACGTCCTCGCCACCATCGTCATCATCGTCCAGTTGTGCTTCACCCCGTCCGTCCCGCGCGAAGGACTGCGGCCCCTGCGCGAGACGGACGCGGTCGAGATCGGCCGACGCCTGTTCCTCTCGCACCGCACCGTCGGTGCCCATGCCTAGCATGTACGTCCGGGGCAGCGGTGGTGGCCGGGAGGGGCGCTCGGCAGCAACGGTGCCGCGTCAGCGATCCGTTGGCCGCCGTATCTGCTCACCCACGCATCATGTGCGGGTCAATCCCGTTGGACAGCACGCGAGATGACTCCCCGTCGGGGCGGTCGCGCATGGTGAAGTCGGCCCGCGCGGCCGCACCGGACCGCAGCAGCTTCTGGTGGACCACCGGATGTCGCCCTCGGGACGAGACCACGACGCTGATGTAGCCCTCGGACAGACCGGTCACGGCGTACTCCCCGCTGGCGTTCGTCGTGGTCCGCACCAGCTGCCGTCCGCCGGTGTCCATGACGGTCACTGCGGCATGTCGGACGGGCTGTTGCTCGGTGTCGCGGACGGTCCCCGTCAGCATCGGCACCGGCTCGCCGAAGTGGTGGTGATGGACCGGAAGCGCGGTGGGCGTGGGCGTCTCCACGGCCGGGTCCTCCACCGGCGGCTCCGCGATGTCGTCCATCTCGTCCATCTCGTCCATCTCGTCCTGCGCGCCCGCTCGTACGGTCCGCCGGTGATGCCGCCACGCGTCCAGGCCCAGGAGGGCCACACCCGTCGCGATCCACGCGCAGAGCACCAGGACCGGCCTGAGCACCCCCGCACCGTTGAAGTACACGGCTCCCCGCAGGGCGTCCACCGCGTTGGCCAGCGGCATGACGGCGTT
Source organism: Streptomyces sp. NPDC002619 (assembly GCF_042889305.1). Taxonomy (NCBI): domain Bacteria; kingdom Bacillati; phylum Actinomycetota; class Actinomycetes; order Kitasatosporales; family Streptomycetaceae; genus Streptomyces; species Streptomyces sp. NPDC002619. The sequence continues at coordinate 10,180 of NZ_JBIAQV010000053.1, forward strand.
CATGTACTGGAAGAACGTCGGGAGCATCGGGGCGGCCGCCACGCCACTGGTGGGCACACTCAGCACGATGAACAGACCCATGCCCACCGCGGGGAAGTACTGCCTGGTGAACGGGGCCACGCCGGAGGCGAACGTGGCCACCGCCGCGGTGAGCAGGAAGGCGATCGGCAGGGCCGAGGGTTCGTCGGGGATGTAGTCCAGTCGTACGCCGATGAGGAAGCCCACGATGCTGAAGAGGGCGGCGACGCCCGCGATCGTCAGCAGTTTCCTGCGCCGGTTGAAGGTCACCGCCCGCAGCAGGGTCGTGGCGAGGATGTAGCCGGGGATGCTCCAGGCGACTCCGAAGTAGACCAGGGTCGTGCCCATCTGGTCCTTGCGCACGGTGGGCGCCACTTCAGTGACCTTGAGCGTCCGGTGGTCGTGCGCCACGAGCTCGCTGAAGTCCTTGGTCAGCGCCTGCTCGAGGGACATGCCGTTCGCCTTGGCCACATACAGCACACCCTGTCGGCGCTCGGCGACGTAGCCCGCCACGGCGTCCCGGTCCAGCACCGCCCGGCGCGCTGCCCGGGCGTCTGCCACCGCGGTGACGTCGAACCCGTCGGGATGGCGCCGCTGCAGCGCGGTGTCGACCCTTCGTTCCTGTGCGCGGTGAGCGACCACCACCTTCGCGTGGTGCGGCTGGGGCGCGTGCAGGGCCGGGGCGAAGCAGAACAGAAGGCCGAGGAAGAGTGCCGCCGGAAACCACAGGGCCTCGGCCAGGGTCCTGCCGGCGTGTATGCCCCGGGGACGCTCGATCCGGTCTGTCACAGGTCCACTCTCCGTTGCTCGCGCGCGGCCGCCACCGGCGCGGCCTCGTTAATGTACCGATCGGCACATCTACGCCTGGTGGACCTTACGCGTACCGACCGGTACAGTCAAAAACGTGCCTCGCCCCGTCAATGCCGAGAAGCGGGCCGAACTGCTGAAGCAGGTTGTGTACTACCTGCAGCACCACGGTCTTGCGCAGTTGTCGCTGAGTCCGCTCGCCGAGGCCATCGGCACCACCAAACGCATGCTCCTGTACTACTTCGGCAGCCGCGAGAACCTGTTGGCCCAGGCACTGGCCTCCAGCCGTCCCGACGCCCACGCGATGTTCGACGACGTCCACGACGCGGCCGGCCTGCGCGAGGCCGCCCAGGCCCTGTGGAAAGCGATCACCGTCGGGGAGCAGTCCGGAGCGATCCGCGTGCTGCTGCAGCTGCTCAGCCTGGCCGCCACCGACCCGGATCAGTACGGCAGCCTCGCCGCCGATACCGTCGAGGTGATGATCGGCCCGATCGCCGCCGCGTACGTCCGCCTCGGTCACCCGCCGGAGCAGGCGCGGGCCGGGGCCACGCTGCTCGTCTCCGGGCTGCGCGGGTTGTGCCAGGACCGCCTGGTGACGCATGACGCCTCTCGTACCGACGCGGCCGCCCGACGCCTGATCGAGGCCGCGGTGGCCGCGGCCGCCTGACACGCGGGTCCGGTGCGGGGCGGCCGTTGCCGCCCGTCCCCGCTTGCTGTCAGACGTCGCGGGACCATCCGGTCACTGGTGTGTATCCGCACTACGGCAAGGAGATCACCGTGGAAGCACGTCTCGACTTCTTCGGCAGTCCCGTCGGGGGCAAGGTGCTGCGGCACATCAACTCGGCCAACAAGGTGGTGCCGGACTCGGCGCTGCCGACCGTGATCCAGGAACTGGTCAAGCTCCGCGCCAGCCAGATCAACGGCTGCGGCTTCTGCACCGACCTGCACAGCAAGGACACCGCCCACGCCGGCGAGACCCAGCAGCGCCTCAACCTGGTCGCCGCCTGGGATGGCGGGTCACCGTCGTCGACCGGAACCCGGCGCACCCCAACGGTGACGCCCAGCACATCTGGACGGACTGGAAGCGTCCCGGGGTCAGTCAGTTCGCGCTGACCCACTGTCTGATGCCGGGCGGACTGCGCATCCTGGCCAACGAACTGCCGGGTACCGTGACCCGGCTCAAGGAACTGGGAGCCCGCGATCACACCATGATCGGCGGAGCCTGGGGCATCGGAGGCACGGGCGCCGAGCAGCCCGACGACAAGCGGTTCCGGACGCTGGCCACCCGGCGGCCGGTCCTCAAGGCGGCGCTCCTCGAGGCGGCCCTCGAAACCCCAGGCATCACCATGCGACGGGGGATGACGGTCAGCGGACTGCTCTCAGCGCCGATGAGCGGCATGCTCAAAGCCGGAAACGACTCACGCGAAAAGGGCCCCCACAGGCTCTCGCCTGCGAAGACCCTTCGCACCGTCGGGACGACAGGATTTGAACCTGCGACCCCTTGACCCCCAGTCAAGTGCGCTACCAAGCTGCGCCACGTCCCGGTGCGCTCACACACGGTGATTCGCGTGATCACGCGAACAGAACTTTACCCCACGTCCCGGGCCACCCCGAAGCCGGACCGGGCGGGGGACAATCGGTCGTATGGGAAGCGGAGGCGCGTCTTCGAGGCGGTCGGTGACGGAACGGGACCGGGACCGGGAGGGCCGGGCGCGCAACGCGCGGCCCCGGGACGGGCTCGGACGGCCACTGCCGTACGGCGCTCAGGGCGTGGCGCGGCAGCCCGAGGGCGTCGTCCGTACGCCGCGGGAGACGGTCGCCCAGGCGCAGAAGCTGCTGGACGACGGGAAGCCGTTCCATGCGCACGAGGTGTTCGAGGACGCCTGGAAGTCCGGTCCGGACAGTGAGAGCACGCTGTGGCGGGGGCTCGCCCAGCTGGCCGTGGGGCTCACGCACGCGGCCCGCGGCAATGTCACCGGCGGTGCGCGGCTGCTGCGGCGGGGTGCGGATGCCGTGGAGCAGTGGGCGGCACGGAGCGGGGAGTCGCGGCCGTACGGGATGGATCTCGTGGGACTCGTCGGGTGGGCGCGTGAGTTGGCGGACACCGTGGAGCGCGGCGGTGCGGTCGATGCCCGGGAAGTTGCGCCTCACCTGCGGGGACGCGGGGCGTCGTAGCGGCGGCCGGGCGGAGGCGCCGTAAGGACTGTCAGTGGCATGCGGCAGACTCGGGGCGTGCGAAGGATTCATGTCATCGGTATCGGCGCGGGCGACCCGGATCAGCTCACCCTGCAGGCGGTCAGGGCGCTGCGGAGCACGGACGTGTTCTTCATCCTCGACAAGGGCGAGGTGAAGAGCGATCTGACGCGGCTGCGCCGGGACATGCTCGACACGCACATACCCAAGGGCGGATACCGGCTGGTCGAGGCGCGCGACCCGGAGCGGGACCGCGGGGCGGGCGGTGCGGCGTACTCGCCGGCCGTCGAGGACTGGCGCAGTGCCCGCGCCGACGTCTACGAGCGGCTGATCACCGACGAACTCGGCGAAGACGAGAGCGGTGCCTTCCTGGTGTGGGGGGATCCTTCGTTGTACGACAGCACGCTCGGGATCCTCGAGGAGGTGCTCGGCCGGGGCACGGTGGACTTCGAGTACGACGTGGTGCCCGGGATCAGCAGTGTCTCGGCGCTCGTGGCGCGGCACCGCACGGGGCTGAACCGGGTGGCCAGGCCGGTGCAGATCACCACGGGGCGGCGGCTTGCCGAGGGCTTCCCGGAGGGGGTGGACGACGTGGTGGTGATGCTCGACGCCCAGCAGACCTTCCGGCGGTACGCCGACGAGGACATCGACATCTACTGGGGCGCGTACATAGGCACCCCGGACGAGATCCTGGCGTCCGGCCCGCTCGCGGAGACCGGCCCACGCATCGAACGCCTGCGGGCCGAGGCCCGGGAGCGCAAGGGCTGGATCATGGACACGTACCTGCTGCGCCGCAACCCCGGGGGCGAGTAGCGGCTCAGGGCCTCGGTCGTGGCCGGTCGAGACCCAGGTGGTCCAGTGCGCCATTCACGTCCGGGACCGCCGTCACGCCCTCCGGAAGCGGGGGGCGCCGTACGACGACCACGGGTAGTCCCAGTTGCCGTGCGGCCGCGAGTTTCGCGGCCGTGGCTTCTCCCCCGCTGTCCTTCGTGACCAGTACATCGATGCGGTGGGCGCGCAGCAGGGAAAGCTCGTCTGCGACGGTGAACGGCCCGCGCGCGAGGATCACTTCGACGTCCGGCGGCATCGGTGGCTCGGGCGGCTCAACGGTCCGTACGACCAAGTGACACTCCGTCAGGTGGGCGAAGGCCACCAGACCCAGGCGGCCGGTGGTGAGGAACACCCGGCGGCCGAAGCCGGGCAGCGCGTCCGCGGCCGCCGCCAGGGACGGGACCGGGTGCCAGTCGTCGCCGGGGCCGGGCTGCCAGCCGGGGCGGCGCAGGACGACCAGTGGCACCCCGGTCGCCGCGGCGGCCCGCGCCGCGTTGGCCGTGATGCCGACGGCGAAGGGGTGCGTGGCGTCGACGACGGCGTCCGCGTGCTGGGTCCGCAGCCATGCGGCCAGCCCCTCGGCGCCGCCGAACCCGCCGATGCGTACGTCCCCGTCGAGCGCGCCGGGCCGGGCCACCCGCCCGGCCAACGAGGTGGTGACCCGGACGCCGGGCCGCGCGGCCAGCTCGGCGGCGAGCCGCCGGGCCTCGGTGGTGCCGCCGAGGACGAGGACATGCCGGGTCATGGGGCGAGCGTACGGGGTGACCCCCGAAGGGCCCGCTATCGTCCCGGCATGGAATCCGTGCGTGCCGTGCTGATCGACATCGACGGGGTGCTCACCGTGTCCTGGCGGCCGTTGCCTGGTGCGGTGACGGCATTGCGGGAGATCCGTGCCTCCGGGCTCGGGGTCGCGCTGGTCACCAACACGACGTCCCGGACGCGGGCGTCGATCGCCGAGACGCTGTCCAGGGCCGGTTTCGATGTGACCGCCGAGGACGTGCTGACCGCGCCCGCGGTCACTGCCGCCCATCTCGCCGAGCACTATCCGGACGCCCGTTGCGCCCTGCTCAACAGCGGGGACATCGAGGAGGATCTGAGTGGTGTCACGCTTGTCGGGGAGGACGCCGAACCCGATGTCGTCGTGGTCGGCGGTGCCGGTCCCGAGTTCGGGTACACGGCGCTCAACCGGGCCTTCGGGCAACTGCAGCGCGGGGCGCGGCTGGTGGCCATGCACCGTAACCTGTACTGGCGTACGGACGCCGGGTTGCAGCTGGACACCGGCGCGTTCCTGCTCGGTCTGGAGCGCGCCGCGCGAGTCGAGGCGGAGGTCACCGGCAAACCGTCACCGGCGTTCTTCGCGGCGGCGCTGGCCCGGCTGGGCGTGGGCGCGGAGCGGGCGTTGATGGTCGGCGACGACATCGAGTCGGACGTCCTGGCGGCGCAGCGCGCCGGGCTCACGGGCGTGCTGGTGCGTACGGGCAAGTACCTGCCGGAGACGCATGAGAGGGCGAGCGGCACACCCGACCACGTGGTGGACTCGTTCGCGGACCTGCCGGCCCTGCTGGGACTCGCGCGGTAGCCGCTAGCGCAGGAGCAGTTGGACGCCGCCGATGACCGTCGCCGCGATCACCAGTTGCTCGAACAGTCGCTGGTTGATCCTGTTCACAGCCCATTTGCCGAGGAACGCGCCGGGCACGACGAACACGGCGAGCGCGGCGTCGAGCAGCAGCGAGCGTCTGTCGATGAGGCCGAGGCCCGCGCTGAAGGGCACCTTGGACACGTTCACGATGAGGAAGAAGAAGGCCGACGTCCCGAGAAAGCCCAGTTTCCGGAAGCCCGCCGACAGCAGGTACATCGACATCACCGGGCCGCCCGCGTTGGCGACCATGGTGGTGAAGCCGCCGAGGACGCCGTACGAGCGGGCCTTGGTGCGCCCGGCCCGGGTGCCGACCGTGTCGGGTTCGTCCTCCTTGTCCGCCGTGCGCCGCCGCCACAGCGTGACCCCGGCCATCAGCAGCAGGATCGCGCCGATCGAGGTCCGTACGACCGCGTCGTCGGCCCAGACCAGGAACAGCGTGCCGACGACCACGCCCACCGCGACCGCCGGGAACAGCCGCCATAGCGTGGGCCAGTGGGCGTGCCGCCGGTAGGTGGCGACGGCGAGCACGTCGCCGGCGATGAGCACCGGCAGCAGGATGCCGGTGGAGGCGCGGGCGGGCAGGACGGCCGCGAAGATGGCGAGGCTGACCGTGTTGGCCCCGCTGACCGCGGTCTTGGAGAAGCCGACGAGGAGCGCCGCGAAGGCGAGCGCGGCGAACTCCCAGCCGGTGATGTGCCAGAGCGTCATCGTGTTCATGTTCATGCGGAGACCGATGCTATGCCCACGCATCCGTCCCGCGTAAGGAGCGTCTCGCCTGGTGACCCCGAGCCCACCGTGCGGGTACGTGTGCCGGCCCGACGGCGCCCCGGGGAACCTGGTTCGAGATGCCTCAGTGCCGCTCGACCAGCACCGCGCTCCCCTGGCCCACACCCACGCACATGGTGGCCAGGCCCCGCCCGGCGCCGGTGCGGCGCATGCGGTGCAGGAGAGTGGTGAGGATACGGGCGCCGGAGCAGCCGAGCGGATGGCCGAGGGCGATCGCGCCGCCGCTGGGGTTGACCAGGTCGGGGTCGATGCCGAGCTGGTCGACGCAGGCGAGGGCCTGGGCGGCGAACGCCTCGTTGAACTCTGCCTCCTGGAGGTCGCCGATCTCCCAGCCCGCCCGCGCCAGCACCTTCCGGGTCGCGGGCACCGGTCCGATGCCCATCACGTCGGGGTGGACACCGGCGGAGGCACCGGCGACGTACCGGCCGAGCGACTCCAAGCCGAGCTCGTTCAGGACCTCCTCGCTGACCAGGAGGAGTCCGGCCGCGCCGTCGTTCATCGGGGAGGCGTTGCCCGCCGTGACGGTGCCACCGGCGCGAAAGACCGGCTTGAGCCTGGACAGCTTCTCCAGCGAGGTGTCCTCGCGGACGCACTCGTCGCTGTCGACGACGATGCCGTCCGGGCGCTCCACGGGCAGGAGTTCATCGTCGAAGTGGCCGTTCTTGCGTGCGGCGGCGGCCAGTTGGTGGCTGCGCAGGGCGAACTCGTCCTGGCGTTCGCGCGGGACGCCGTACCGCTCGGCGACCTCCTCGGCCGTCTCGCCCATCGAGAGCACGCCGTGCAGGTCCTTCATCGCCGGATTGACCAGGCGCCAGCCGAGGCGGGTGTCGGCGGTCTCCATGCGGTGCGGCAGGGCCTCGTCGGGGCGGGGCAGGACGAAGGGGGCGCGGCTCATCGACTCGGAGCCGCCCGCGATCACGATGTCGGCCTCGCCCGCGGCGATGGTGCGGGCGGCGGTGGTGACCGCTTCGAGTCCGGAGGCGCAGAGCCGGTTGACGGTGGCGCCGGGGACGGTCTCGGGGAGGCCGGCGAGCAGCGCGGCCATGCGGGCGACGTTGCGGTTGTCCTCGCCGGCCTGGTTGGCGGCGCCCCAGTACACGTCGTCGACACGGGCCGGGTCGAGTGCGGGCACCTCGGCCACCAGGTGGCGGATCACGGTCGCCGCGAGGTCGTCGGGCCGTACGGAGGACAGGGCGCCGCGCAGCTTGCCGATGGGGGTGCGGCGGGCGGCCGCGAAGTGGACGGGACGCACGAGAGGACTCCTGACCGACGGCGCTGTGGATCAGCTGGGGCCTGCTGGGCACCGCCCATGACCGACCGGGCACCGCCCACTTAATTAGCACTGCTAGTTTTGAACTATAGACCTCCGCCCCGCCCGCTGGGAAGCTCCCCCCCGAACGGCGAGCGCACGGGCTGCTCAGTCCACCGGAATCCCGAGTACCCGGCCGATCGTGCGGAGCACCCCGTTGTCGTTGTTGGACGGGGCCAGGTGGCGGGCCCGGCGGATGACCTCGGAGTGGGCGTTGGACATCGCGAAGGACCAGTCGGCGGCGTCCAGCAACTCCAGGTCGTTGAGGTAGTCGCCGAACACCATGGTCTGCGCGGGCGTGATGCCGAGTTCGCGCTGGAGGCCGCGCAGGGCGGCGCCCTTGTTGGCGGTGCGGTTCATGACGTCGACCCAGTGCTCGCCGGACACGACGACCTGGTGCGTGGCGGCGAAGTCCGCCAGGGCGGGCGCGGTGGTCCGCTCGGCCGGGCCGAAGTCGAACAGCGCCACCTTGATCACGTCGTCGTCGACGGTCGTGAGGTCCTCGACGATCCGGTGCTCGACGTAGTAGCGCCGCACCTCGGCCAGGAAGGCCTCGTCGGTCCGCTCGACGTACGCGGACCGCTTGCCGCAGACGACGGCGCCCACGTCGGTGCCGCCGGCCACGAGGCGTCGTACGGTCCGGGCGATCTCGGGCGCGACGGCCGGGTCCAGCGGGTCGGCGCTGAGTTCCACCCCGTCGCGCACCACATAGGTGCCGTTCTCCGCGATGAACACCATGCCCTCGGCGACGTCGGCGAACTGCCGGGCCAGCGTGGCGTACTGGCGGCCGCTGGCCGGGCTGAACAGGACACCGCGGCGGCGCAGTTCGGCCAGCATCGGCCACAGGCCCGCGGGGATCCGCTTGGCGTCGTCGAGAAGCGTGCCGTCCATGTCGGTGACGACGAGCCTGATGTCGGCGGCGCCCGCGGGGAGGCCGGACGCGGTGAGGAGGGGGGCGGGGGAGGCGGGCATGTCCTGCTTCCGGTCGGGGACGGTCGTACGGTGGACGGTCATACGGACGTATTCGCGCACCAGTGTTACGCATGGGCCGTACGGTCCCGGAACCGCCCGCTGTGCCGATACCCGGGACATCCCGATCAACGGGCGGCACAATGCCGGTGGACAACCCCATGTGAGAAGGGCGGCGACGTGAGCGAGGGCCATCCCCCGGCGGACGGACCGACGAGGCTGAACACCTCAGTGGCGCACAACGCGCGGGTCTGGAACTACTGGATCGGCGGCAAGGACAACTACGAGGTCGACCAGCAGGTCGGCGAGCACGTCGCCGGGATGTTCCCGGTGATCCGGGCCGTGGCGCGCGCGGACCGCGACTTCCTGGGGCGGGCCGTGGGGTTCCTGGGCGGTGAGCGCGGTGTGCGGCAGTTCCTCGACATCGGCACCGGGTTGCCGACCGTGAACAACACCCACGAGATAGCGCAGCGGATCGCGCCCGAGTCACGGATCGTGTACGTCGACAACGACCCGATCGTGCTCGTGCACGCCCGCTCCTTGCTCACCAGCAGCCCCGAGGGCGTCACGGACTACATCGACGCCGATGTGCACGATCCGGACGCGATCGTGCGCCGCGCCGCTGAGACCCTCGACCTGGACCGGCCGGTCGGGGTGATGATGCTCGGCATCCTGAACTTCGTGCTCGACGCCGACCGGGCCCGGGACATCGTGCACCGGGTGATGGCGGCGATGCCCTCCGGCAGCTTCCTCGTGCTGACGCACCCGACCTTCGACGCCGACCTCGGCGGCGCGGGCAACGTCGCCGCCATGGAGTTCTGGAACGCGAACGCCACCCCGCCCATCACCGCCCGCGCCCGCGCGGAGGTGGCCGGATTCTTCGACGGCCTGGAGCTGCTGGAGCCCGGCCTGGTGCCGTGCTCGCAGTGGCGTGCGGGGCCCGACTCCCCCGCGGCGGTGCCGCAGTTCGGCGCGGTGGCCGTGAAACCCTGACCCGCACGACCGCAGCCGAGCAGCCGAGTGCGTCGAGGAGGACGTATGGCCACCCTTGCCGACCCCGTGCCCGGCGGGCGTCCCGGTGATGTCGAGCGGGCCACGGAACTCGCGGCCGAGCTGGCCGGACGGGGCGTGCGCGGGATCGTCCTGGCCTACGTCGACACGGCGGGCGTCGGCCGGGTGAAGACGGTTCCGACGGCTCGGCTCGCCGACGCGGTGGCCTGGGGCGTCGGCATGTCCCCTGTCTTCGACACGTTCCTGTCGGACGACTCCGTCGTCACCACGGACGTGCTCGGCTCGCCGGACGGCGATCTGCGCCTCTACCCGGCCCTGGACCGGCTGGTGGTCCTGGCCGCGCAGCCCGGCTGGGCCTGGGCCCCCGTCGACCGGATCACCCAGGAGGGCGAGCGGCACCCCGGCTGCAGCCGCACCTTTCTGCGCCGGACCGTCGCGGACGCCGAGGAGCGGTTCGGCCTCACCTTCAAGGCGGGCGTCGAGATCGAATGGTCGGTCGGGCTCGGCGAGGCACCCGACGGGGAGTTCGTCCCTGCGGTGTCCGGCCCGGCGTACGGCGCGACCCGGCAGGTCGAGCTGAGCGACTACACGGCCGACCTGCTCGCGGCCCTCGCCGCGCAGGGGGTGGACGTCGATCAGGTCCATCCCGAATACGCGGCCGGGCAGTTCGAGGTCTCGGTGGGCGCGCTGGACCCGGTGGCGGCGGCCGACCGGAGCGTCCTTGTACGGCAGACGATCCGCGCGGTGACCCAGCGGCACGGACTACGGGTGTCGTTCGCCCCGGCCGTGTCCGCGACGGGCGTGGGCAACGGCGGCCATCTGCACCTGTCCTGCTGGCGCGACGGCCTCAACCTCCACGCCGGGGGCGGTGGCCGGTACGGCATGACGGCCACGGCCGAGTCGTTCGCGGCCGGCGTGCTCGCCCACCTGCCCGCCCTGACCGCCGTGACGGCACCGAGCCCGGCCAGCTATCTGCGGCTCAGACCCTCCCAGTGGGCGGGCGTGTTCATCGCCTGGGGCCGGGAGACCCGCGAGGCCGCGCTGCGGGTGGTCACCGGCACGCTCGGCCGCCGGGATAGGGACGCCAACCTGGAGGTCAAGCCGGTCGACCTGGCCGCCAACCCGTATCTAGCCCTCGGCTGCGTCGTCGCCGCGGGGCTCGCCGGGATCGCGTCCGGCGCGGTCCTGCCGGAGGAGATCACCGGGGATCCGGCGCGGTTCCACGCCGAGGAGGCGGCGGCCCGGGGCGTACGGCGGCTGCCGACCTCGCTGCCGGAGGCGGTCGAGGGGTTCCGCGCGGACGAGGTGCTGCGCGCCGCGCTGGGGCCGGTCCTGGCCGACGCGGTGACGGCCGTACGGCTAGGGGAGGCCGCGGCCGTCGACGGATTCGACGACGCGCGGGTGGCGGCGGCCTACCGCTGGACGTACTGACGATGGGCCCGGTCCGGGAGGCACTCGACGCCCTGCCGCTCGTGGACCACCACTGCCACGGCGCCGCCACCGACGACCTGACGGAGCGTGAGTTCGAGTCCCTCCTCACGGAGGGCGAGGCCTGGCCCGGCGTCTCCCCCTTCGACAGCCCGGTCGGCGTGGCCGTACGACGCCACTGCGCACCGCTCCTGGACCTCCCCCGGCACGCACCCGCCGCCGACTACGTGGCCCGGCGCACAGCCCTCGGCCCGCGCGAAGTCAACCGGCGCTTCCTGTCGGCCGCGCGGGTAGGGGTGTTCTGCGTCGACACGGGGTACACCACGCGGCCGCTCACCTCCCCGGACGAGTTGGCGCGGGCGGCGGGCGCGACGGCGTACGAGGTCGTACGGCTGGAGGGCGTGGCCGAGGCGGTGGCCGCGCAGGGCGTCGAGCCGGACGACTACGCGCGCGTGTTCGACGCGGCGGCGCACGATGCGGTGCGGCGGCCGGGCGTGGTGGCCGTGAAGTCGGTGGCCGCCTACCGCACGGGCTTCGACCTGGACCCCGCCCGGCCGACAGACGCGGAGGTCACGGAAGCGGCGCGGCGCTGGCTCGCGCGGGGTGGCCGGCTGACGGACCCGGTCCTCGTACGGCACCTGCTGTGGACCGCCGTCGGCCTCGGGCTGCCGCTGCAGCTCCACACCGGCTTCGGCGACGACGACATCCGGCTGCACCGGGCCGACCCCGCCCTGCTCACGGACTGGCTGCACCTCACCCGCGGCACCGTTCCCGTCCTGCTGCTGCACTGCTGGCCGTACCAGCGCCAAGCCGCCTATCTGGCCACGGTGTTCGAGCAGGTGTACCTCGATGTCGGACTGGCCCTGCACCACACCGGACCGGCCCGCTCCCGGGCCGTCCTGGAGGAGGCGCTGGAGATCACCCCGTTCCGCAAACTGCTCTACAGCTCGGACGCGTACGGGCTGGCCGAATTCCATCACCTCGGCGCGCTGTGCTTCCGGCAGGGGCTGGCCGCGCTGCTCCAGGACCGGGTGGACGCCGACGAGCTGAGCCTGTCCGACGCCCTGCGGATCGCCGCCTGGACGGGCCGCGACAACGCCCACCGCCTCTACGGACTGCCCGCATCCGACTCCGCCCGCGACTGAGCGTGCACGACACCCGGAAAGTATGATCAAGCAATGTCTGACTTGACCGAAACCACGCCCGGCTGGCTGACTCCCGACGAGCTGGAGATGGCGCGCGCTCGCGTGCCGATCCTGTACGTCGAGGCCGTGCCCGTGCGCGTCGACGACAGCGGCGAAGTCACCAGCATCGGCCTGCTGCTGCGCATCGGACCGGACGGTACGGTCAGCCGGAACCTCGTCTCCGGGCGCGTTCTGCACCACGAGCGGGTGCGCGACGCGCTGCTGCGCCATCTGGAGAAGGATCTCGGTCCGATGGCGCTGCCCCGCATCCCGGCCTCCCTGCAGCCGTTCACGGTCGCCGAGTACTTCCCCACTGCGGGCGTCACGCCGTACCACGACCCGCGCCAGCACGCGGTGTCCCTGGCCTACATCGTGCCGGTGACCGGCGACTGCCGTCCCCGGCAGGACGCGCTGGACCTGGTGTGGTTCACCCCGCGGGAGGCCTGGTCGGCGGCGGTGCAGGGCGAGATGCCGGGCGGTCACGGGGCGCTGCTGAAGCAGGCGCTGGCACACATGGGGCACGTGGCCTGAGGTAGCGAGTGGGATCGGGAACCCGGCCGCGGTAGTCCGCGGCCGGGTTCTCCGTTGTGCCCACCGGCAGGTGTCCGCGGCCGGCCGGCGGAGCGTTTTTCGGACATCAACCTCCGTGCCATGCAAGGCCGTTGACGGCCCGCCATTTCACCTGCGATGGTCTAGACCTGAGATGACAGGAAGCGTACCCGGCGCCGCTCCGTCGAGCTTCGACCACCGTTCGTCGTGCCGTACCAGCGCTCACTCCTGCCGTCCCGACAACGATGTCACCTGCACCGACGAAGCCTCCCCACCTTCAGACCCTGCCCAAGGAGTGACGTCCTCGATGTCCACCACCCGTCCCAGACCCGCCCGTTCCGCCCGCCCCAGCCGTCTCGCCCGCGCCCGGGTCCTGGTCGGCGCTCTCCTCACGGCCGTCCTGGCCACGCTGTTCGTGACGACGCCCGCGTCGGCGGCCGACGGTCAGATCACCGGACTCGCCGGCAAGTGCGTCGACGTGGCCGGTGCCAACAGCGCCAACGGCACGGCCGTACAGCTCTACGACTGCAACGGCACCAATGCCCAGCGCTGGTCCAACTCCGGTGACGGCACCCTGCGCGCACTCGGCAAGTGTCTCGACGTCGTCGATCGGAGCACCGCCGATGGTGCCGCCGTCCAGCTCTGGGACTGCACCGGTGGCGCCAACCAGCAGTGGGTGGTCACCGCCGCGCACGACATCGTCAACCCGACCGCGAACAAGTGCCTGGACGTGCGCGACAACAACAGCGCCAACGGCACGCGCCTGCAGATCTGGACCTGCACCGGTGGCGCCAACCAGAAGTGGACCGCGCCGGCGTCGGGCGGCGGGGGCGGCACCCCGTCCGGATTCGTCGTCACCGAGGCCCAGTTCAACCAGATGTTCCCGAACCGGAACTCCTTCTACACCTACAGCGGGCTCACCGCGGCGCTGAGCGCGTACCCGGGCTTCGCGAACACGGGCAGCGACACGGTGAAGAAGCAGGAGGCGGCGGCCTTCCTCGCCAACGTCAACCACGAGACCGGCGGGCTGGTCTACGTGGTGGAGCAGAACACCGCCAACTACCCGACGTACTGCGACTGGAACCAGCCTTACGGCTGCCCGGCCGGTCAGGCGGCATACTACGGGCGCGGTCCGATCCAGCTCAGCTGGAACTTCAACTACAAGGCCGCCGGTGACGCCCTCGGCATCGATCTGCTCAACAACCCCTGGCTGGTGCAGAACGACAGCTCCGTCGCTTGGAAGACGGGCTTGTGGTACTGGAACACGCAGTCCGGCCCCGGCACGATGACCCCGCACAACGCCATGGTCAACGGCGCGGGCTTCGGGCAGACGATCCGCTCCATCAACGGCTCCCTGGAGTGCGACGGCAGGAACCCCGCGCAGGTGCAGAGCCGCGTCGACGCCTACCAGCGCTTCACGGCCATCCTCGGCGTCAGCCCCGGCGGCAACCTCTACTGCTGATCCCGACCGCACCCGAAAGGCAGTGAGCGCCCGACCATGCTCGGGCAACCCCCCACGCTCACTGCCGCGTTGTGCGGCACGCTCGCCCTGGCGGCCCTGTCCCTCTCCGTCGGTCTCCTGACCGCCGCCCCGGCCCAGGCCGCGACCGGCACCATCACCGGTCCGGCTGGGAAGTGCCTAAACGTGGCCGGGGCGAACTCGGCCGACGGCACCGCCGTCCAGCTCTACGACTGCAACGGCCCTGGGCGCGGGCGAGGCACGGCACGACCGGATCCTGGACTTCTCCACGGCCGTGACCGGAACGCTGTTCTTCGTGCCCTCGGCGGATTTCCTGGACGAGCTTCCCGGTCCGGCCAAGTCCTGAGCACCGTCAGTGGTGGATCGGCAGGGGTGTCGTCTCGACGAGGCGCCGCCCCGCGCCGCCCCAGCGCAGGGCGATGGTCTCGGCCATGATGGCGACGGCCGTCTCCTCGAGGGTGCGCGCGAACGCCGTCCGCCGCCTGTCAACGGCTGCTTAAGCCTTCGCTCAAGTCGGCCGGGCGATCGCGGCGAGCGAGTTAAGCGATCGGTTAACCAGCCGTTGACACCCCTCGCCGCCGGGCGCCCAATGAAGCCGGACACGGCGCCCGAGGCGCCCGGCCGCGCGCCGGGCGAGACAGGGGGATTGCGGCAATGCAGGTTCCCGCTCCGTTCGAGTACCAGCGGGTGAGCACGGTGGACGAGGCGGTCACGCTCCTCGACCGTCTCGGCGACACCGCACGTCTGGTGGCCGGCGGGCACAGCCTCATCCCGATGATGAAGCTCAGGCTGGCCAACTTCGAGTACCTGATCGACATCAATGAGCTCCACGACGAGCTGGGCTACATCCGCGTCGAGCCCAGCCTGATCCGCATCGGCGCGATGACACGGCACCGCGAACTGCTGGAGTCCGACGAGCTGGCCGCTGCCTTCCCGATCTTCCGGGACGCGGAGCGTGTCATCGCCGACCCCGTCGTCCGCAACCGGGGCACTCTGGGCGGCTCCCTGTGCCAGGCGGACCCGTCCGAGGACCTGTCGGCGGTGTGCACGACGCTCGACGCGTCCTGCGTGATCCACGGGATGGACGGCGAGCGGGTGGTGTCGATGGAGGACTTCCACCAGGGCCCGTACGAGACGGCCGTCGGCGACGCGGAGATCCTCACCGAGGTCCGCTTCCCGGTCCGGCCGCGCGGGTCGAGCGCGTACGAGAAGGTCGAGCGGCGGGCCGGCGACTGGGCGGTCGTGTCGGCGGGCGCGGCGGTCTGGCTGGACGAGGCCGGTCTGATCGCGGACGCCCGGGTGGGGCTCGCGGCCGTAGGCCCGAATACGGCAGGCATTCCGGGGATCGCGGACGCGCTGCGCGGACAGCGGCCCGCCGAGGAGCTGTGGGCGCGGGCCGGTGACATCGCGGCCGAGGCCTGCTCCCCGGTCACCGACCGGCGCGGCAGCGCCGAGTACAAACGCCATCTGGCGCGCGAGCTGACCGTGCGCGTGCTGCGCCGGGCCGTGGCCCGGATCAACGGACAGGAGGTGTGATCGTGCAGGTCACCATGACCGTCAACGGCGAAGAGGTCACCCGGGAGATCGAGGGGCGGCTGCTGCTGGTGCACTTCCTGCGCGACCACCTTCAGCTGACGGGCACCCACTGGGGATGCGACACCAGCAACTGCGGTACGTGCGTGGTGTGGCTGGACGGCGAACCGGTCAAGTCCTGTACGGTGCTGGCCGCGATGGCGGGCGGCCATGAGGTGCGCACCGTCGAGGGCCTGGAGCAGAACGGCCAACTCGACCCGATCCAGCGCGGGTTCATGGAGTGCCACGGGCTGCAGTGCGGATTCTGCACCCCGGGCATGATGATGACCGCGCGCGCCCTGCTCGACGCCAACCCGGACCCCTCGGACGAAGAGATCCGCGAGGCGATCTCGGGACAGATCTGCCGCTGCACCGGCTACGCCACCATCGTCCGCTCGGTCCGCTGGGCGGCGGCGGAGGAGGCCGGAACCCGTACGACGGAGCCGGCCGCCGAGTCCGCCGACGTGCCCGCCACGGCGTCCACCTCGGGGAGCGCGTCATGACCACCGTCGCCTCGAACGGCCACCGCACCGCCTTCGTCGACAACGACCAGAAGCCGACCGGCCACGGCCGGATGCTCCGCAAGGAGGACCCGCGCTTCGTCCGCGGCAAGGGCCGCTACGTCGACGACCTCCAACTGCCCGGCATGCTGCACCTGGCGATCCTGCGCTCCCCGCTCGCCCACGCCCGCATCCTGTCCGTCGACACCACCCTGGCCGAGGCCCATCCCAAGGTCCGCCTCGTCGTGACCGGTGCCATGCTCGCCGAGAAGGGCCTGGCCTGGATGCCGACCCTCTCCAACGACGTACAGGCCGTACTGGCCACCGACAAGGTCCGCTTCCAGGGCCAGGAGGTCGCGTTCGTCGTCGCCGAGGACCGCTACTCGGCGCGCGACGCACTGGAGTTGATCGACATCGAGTACGAGCCGCTGGACCCGGTGATCGACGTACGCACCGCCCTCTCCCTCGACGCGCCCGTCATCCGCGACGACCTGGAGGGCAAGTCGGACAACCACTGCTTCGACTGGGAGACCGGGGACGCGGCCGAGACCGACGCCGTCTTCGCCCGCGCGGACGTCGTGGTCAGCGAGGACATCGTCTACCCGCGGGTGCACCCGGCGCCCATGGAGACATGCGGCGCGGTCGCCGACTACGACGCGGTCGACGGCAAGCTCACCCTGTGGTCCACCACCCAGGCCCCGCACGCCCACCGCACCCTGTACGCGATCGTCGCCGGGCTGCCCGAGCACAAGATCCGGGTCGTCTCCCCCGACATCGGCGGCGGCTTCGGCAACAAGGTGCCGATCTACCCGGGTTATGTGTGCGCGATCGTCGGCTCGCTGCTCACCGGCAAGCCGGTGAAGTGGATGGAGGACCGCGCGGAGAACCTGATCAGCACCGGCTTCGCCCGCGACTACGTCATGCGCGGCGAGATCGCGGCGACCCGCGACGGGAAGATCCTCGCCATCCGCACCAACGTGCTGGCCGACCACGGGGCGTTCAACGGCACGGCGGCGCCGGTGAAGTACCCGGCGGGCTTCTTCGGTGTCTTCACCGGGAGTTACGACCTGGAGGCCGCCTACTGCAAGATGACGGCCGTCTACACCAACAAGGCGCCCGGCGGGGTTGCGTACGCCTGCTCGTTCCGCATCACCGAGGCGGTGTACCTGGTCGAGCGGATCGTCAACTGCCTGGCGTACGAGCTGGGCATGGATCCGGTCGAGCTGCGGATGAAGAACTTCATCCGGCCCGAGCAGTTCCCGTACCGCACCAAGACCGGCTGGGTGTACGACTCCGGCAACTACGCCCCGACCATGGAGCTGGCCAAGCAGCTCGCGGGCTACGACGCGCTGCGCGCCGAGCAGGCCGAGAAGCGGGCCCGGGGCGAACTCATGGGCATCGGCGTGTCGTTCTTCACTGAGGCGGTCGGCGCGGGCCCCCGCAAGGACATGGACATCCTCGGCCTGGGCATGGCCGACGGCTGCGAACTGCGGGTGCATCCCACCGGCAAGGCGGTCGTCCGGCTGTCGGTGCAGACCCAGGGGCAGGGCCACGAGACGACGTTCGCGCAGATCGTCGCCGAGGAACTGGGCATCCCGCCGCAGGACATCGAGGTGGTGCACGGCGACACCGACCAGACGCCGTTCGGGCTCGGCACCTACGGCAGCCGGTCGACACCCGTCTCGGGTGCGGCGGCGGCGCTGGTCGCCCGCAAGGTGCGCGACAAGGCGAGGCTGATCGCCTCCGGGATGCTGGAGGTGTCCGTCGCCGACCTGGAGTGGGAGAAGGGTTCCTTCCGGGTCGCGGGCGACCCGAAGGCGTCGGTGACGATCCAGGACATCGCGATGCGCGCGCACGGCGCCGGCGATCTGCCCGAGGGCGTCGAGGGCGGTCTGGAGGCGCAGATCTGCTACAACCCGGAGAACCTGACCTATCCGCACGGCGCGTACATCTGCGTGGTCGACATCGACCCGGGCACCGCGAAGGTGACGGTACGGCGGTTCGTCGCGGTCGACGACTGCGGCACCCGCATCAACCCGATGATCATCGAGGGTCAGGTGCACGGCGGGCTCACCGACGGCGTCGGCATGGCGCTGATGGAGATGATCGCCTTCGACGAGGACGGCAACTGTCTGAGCGGTTCGCTGATGGACTACCTCATCCCGACCGCCCTCGAAGTCCCCGACTGGGAGACCGGGTTCACGGTCACGCCCTCGCCGCACCACCCGATCGGCGCCAAGGGCGTGGGCGAGTCGGCGACGGTCGGCTCACCGCCCGCGATCGTCAACGCGGTGGTCGACGCGCTCGCCCCGTTCGGCATCCGGCACGCGGACATGCCGCTGACGCCCTCGCGGGTGTGGGAGGCGATGCAAGGTCGGCCGGTGCCGCCGATCTGAGGCAGTTGTCGATGAGTTCGAGGAGGTCGGAAGAGGTGGCAGGGTGCCCAAGACGGTGAGCGCGCGTGCGCTCGAACTGGCCGAGCGGCGCGTGCCGTTCGTGCACGCGCGCGTGGTGCGCGCCCAGGCGCCCGCGTCCGCGCACCCGGGCGACGAGGCGATCGTGTACGGCGACGGCACGATCGACGGGTTCGTCGGCGGCGTGTGCGCCGAGGGTTCGGTGCGTACGGCGGCCCTGGGCGCCCTGCACGGCGGCGGCCCGCTGCTGCTGCGGGTGCTGCCGCAGGGTGCGGCCGCGTTCCCGGACACACCGGGCGCGCGGGTCGTCGTCAACCCCTGCCTGTCCGGAGGGGCGTTGGAGATCTTCCTGGAGCCCGTGCTGCCGCCGCCCCTGATCGAGGTCGTCGGGCACACCCCGATCGCCGAGGCGTTCGTCGCCCTGGCCGACGTCCTCGGCTACGCCACGGCGCGCTCCCTGCCCGACGGACCGCCCGCCGAGCACACGGGCGCGGTGATCGTGGCCGGGCAGGGCCGGGGCGACGCGGAGTCGCTGCGCGCCGCGCTCGACGCGGGCGTGCCACACATCGCGTTGGTGGCCAGCCGCCGCCGGGGTTCTGCCCTCCTCGACGAACTCGGCCTCACCGAGCAGGAGCGGGCCCGGATCCACACCCCGGCGGGACTGGACATCGGCGCGCGCACGGCGCCGGAGATCGCGCTGTCGATCCTGGCGGAGGTCGTCGAGGCCGTACGGTCGGCGAACCAGCCCTCACCGCTGGCCGACCGGCCGGCCGAGGCCGTCGACCCGGTGTGCGGGATGACGGTGACCGTGGGCGCGGACACTCCTCATCTGACCGCCGGGGACGAGGAGTTCTGGTTCTGCGGGACCGGCTGCCGGGACCGCTGTGCGGCGGGGCTGGTGGGGTAGAGGGTGAGCGAACTGTTCACGGACGCCGAGGACGTACGGCAGCGACTCGCCGAGGTGGGCCACCTGGTCGACGAGGGCACCGCGACCGCCCTCTACCTGGCCACGGTCCTCGACCGGCCGCTGCTCCTGGAGGGCGAGCCGGGTGTCGGCAAGACCAGCGCGGCCAAGGCGCTCTCCGAGGCTCTGGACACCCCGCTGATCCGGTTGCAGTGCTACGAGGGCCTGACGGCCGGGGAGGCGCTGTACGAGTGGAACTACCAGCGCCAACTGCTCGCCGTACGGCTCACCGAGGCGCACGGCGAACACCTCGCCGACGCCGACCTGTTCACCGAGGACTTCCTCCTCGACCGGCCCCTGCTGCGGGCCGTACGGCATCAGGGGCCGCAGCCGCCGGTCCTGCTGATCGACGAGATCGACCGGGCCGACGACGAGTTCGAGGCGCTGCTCTTCGAGTTCCTCGGCGAGTGGGCTATCACCATTCCGGAGCTGGGGACCTTCGCCGCCGTACGGCCGCCGGTCGTGGTCCTCACCTCCAACCGCAGCCGCGAACTGCACGACGCGCTGCGCCGCCGCTGCCTCTACCACTGGATCGACTTCCCCACCCCCGAGCGCGCGGCGGAGATCCTGCGCCGTTCGGTGCCGGCCGCGAACGAACCGCTGATCGCGTCCGCCACGGAGTTCATCGGCCGGGTCCGCGCGCTGGACCTGGACAAGGCGCCGGGCATGGCGGAGGCGATCGACTGGGTCTCCGCACTCGCCGCGCTGCGCGTGTCCCGGCTGGCCCGCCGCGATGTCGTCACCACCCTGAGCGCGGTCGCCAAGAGCCCCGACGACCGCACGGCCATCACCGGGGCCCTCGGAGAACTCGGCTACCCCGAAGAAGCGAGGAGACCGTAAGTCATGAAGATCGACAACGAGTTCGATGTCGATGTCCCCGTCGAGCGGGCGTGGGAGGCGCTCACCGATCTGGAGGGCCTGGCCCCGTGCATGCCCGGCGCCCAGCTGACCGGCGTCGACGGTGACATCTATCGCGGCAAGGTCCGGGTCAAGGTCGGGCCGGTGATCAGTCAGTTCCAGGGCACGGCCCGGTTCACGGAGAAGGACGAGGCCGCTCACAGCGCTGTGATCAGCGCGGCGGGCAAGGACACCCGGGGGCAGGGCAACGCGTCGGCGACGATCCACGCGCTGCTTCGGCCGGAGGGGGCGGGCACGGTCGTGACCGTCAGTACCGATCTCAACATCAGCGGGAAGCTGGCCCAGTTCGGCAGCGGGATGATCAAGGAGATCTCGGAGAAGCTGTTCGCGCAGTTCGTCGCGAACGTGGAGAAGCAGCTGCTGGCTCCGGCGGAGCCGGAGACGACAGTGCCGGACCCGGTGCCGGCGACCGTGCCGGCCGTGGCGGTCGAGCCGGAGGCGGCGGTACGGTCGGCCGAGGCCGAGACGGCATCGGAGTCCGCATCGGCGCAGGCGGCCCGGCAGCCGGAGCCCGCCGAGCAGGGCGAGCCGCTGGACCTGATGCGGCTGGCCGGGACGTCGGTCTACAAGCGGCTGATCCCGGTGGCCGTCGGGGCCGTCGTCGTCGGCGTGGTGATCTATTTGCTGGTGCGCTGATCCGGAGCCCGTGCGATGAGCCCGACCGCCCCCTTCCTGCCCGCCGTCGACCGGGCCGCGTTCGCCGTGGCCCTCGCCGACCGGCTCAGGCGTCGGGGCGTGCCCGTGGGCCTGACCGCCGCGCAGGACTTCGTGTCCGCGCTGGCCGTCTCCCCGCCGGCCACGCGGACGGCGCTGTACTGGACGGCACGCGTCACCCTCGTACGTGACCAGCCGCAGCTGGCCCGCTTCGACGAGGTCTTCGATGCCGTCTTCGGTGAGGCCCTGCTGTCGGTGGACCCGAACGCGCGCCGCGACGGCCACGGCACGCCGTCCCCGGCCCGGGACGACGCCCATGCGCCGCTGCCCGCCGGGGCGTCCGGCGATCCGGTCGACGGTCCGGGCCTGCCCTGGGTGACGCTGCCGCCGGTGGTCGCGGCCGCCGAGCACGGCGAGGAGTACGTACTGACCGTGCCGCAGCGGCTGCCGACCGATCTGGCCGGTGCCGTGGACACACCGTTCGAGCAGCTCGGTGAGCAAGAGGCCGAGCTGCTCGGCCGGTGGCTGGAGACGGCGCTGACGCAGTGGCCGACGCGCCGATCCCGGCGGTACGCGGTACGGCCGGGCGGTCACCGGGTGGCGATCCGCGAGACGGTGGCGCGGGCCCGGCGTACCGGCTGGGAACCGGTGCGGCTGGTGCGTACCGGGCCCGTGGACCGGCCGCGGCGGGTCGTCGTGCTGTGCGACGTGAGCCGGTCCATGCAGGCGCAGGCCGTGGCGTATCTGCATCTGATGCGGGCGCTCGCGCTGACCACGCACGCCGAGGTCTTCGCATTCGCGACGTCACTCACCCGGCTCACCACGGTGCTGGCGCACCGCTCGGCCGAGACCGCCTTCGAGGAGGCGACGCAGCGGGTCGTCGACCGGTTCGGCGGCACCCGTATCGCGCACTGTCTGGAGGCGCTGCTCGCCTCGCACCACGGCGGCACGCTGCGCGGCGCGATCGTCCTGATCGCCTCGGACGGCTGGGACGGCGACCCCCCGGAACGCCTCGCTGCGGCCATGTCCCGCCTGCGCCGCCGCGCCCACACGGTGATCTGGCTCAATCCGCGCGCGAGCGCTCCGGGCTTCGCCCCACGCACGACGACGATGACGGCGGCACTCCCCCACGTCGACCTGCTCCTGCCGGCCGACACCTTCGCGACGCTGCTCCGGGTACCGGGCGAGATCGCCCGCCTGGCGGGCGACAAAAGCCGTACGGCGCGGCGCCGCCCCGCTCTCCGCCGACCAGCCCCCGCCTCCGGTTAGCTCCAGAGCGTCACGTGGATGGCCGGGCGGAAGCGGCCCGCCGTGACGCCCGCTCCGCGGAGCATGGCCTGGGTGGCGCGGGGGGTGGTGA
The DNA here is from genome assembly GCF_042889305.1 of Streptomyces sp. NPDC002619. NCBI lineage: Bacteria > Bacillati > Actinomycetota > Actinomycetes > Kitasatosporales > Streptomycetaceae > Streptomyces > Streptomyces sp. NPDC002619. The sequence continues at coordinate 32,766 of NZ_JBIAQV010000053.1, forward strand.
CGAAGCGGCGTAGTTCGGCGGCGGCGGGCGGTGCCTCGCGGTCGCCGAGGGCGAGGAGGTTCCAGGAGCCGCGGGCGGGCAGTTGGGGCCCGTTCACCTGGTGGAGGTCGCCGCCTGCGAGGTCCTTCGCGATGGCGAACGCCACCGCGAGTGCCACGCCCTTGCCGTGCTTGGCCTCGTCGACGGCGGCGGCGTGGCTCTGGAAGATGCGCTGGTTGTGCTCGGGCACACCGATCCGGCGCAGTACGGACGGCACCATGCCCACCCGCCCCACCGCCGAGGGCCCGAGCAGCCAGGTCTGTTCGCGCAGCTCCGCGACCCCGGCGCCGCCGGACGCGGAAGCGAGCGGATGGTCGGCGCCCACGACCGCGATGACCTGGTAGTTCAGGAAGTGGGTGCACATCATCGTGTCGTCGACGGTGGCGGGCCGAGGGCCGATGGCCACGTCGACGGCCCGCTCGCGGAGCAGGAGTCCGAAGCGCTGCGGATCGTGCACGCTCAGCTCGACGTCCAGATCGTCGGCGCGCCCGGCGAACAGCTCGATGAGCCCGGGCGCTGCGTACTCGGCGAACAGGCTCGACGCGGCGACGCGCAGCAGCCGGCGCCCGGACCCGGCCTGCTGTACTTCGAGGACGGTCTGGTCCTGCAGCCCCAGCATCTCGGCCGCGCGGCTGGCGAGCCGCAGCCCGCCGGGGGTGAAGGCGAGCCCGTGGGCCGTACGGGTGAAGAGCTTGTCGCCGAGTTCCTTGCGCAGATGCGCGATGTGCATCGAGACGGCGGCCTCGGTCACGGCCAGATCGGCAGCCGCGGCCTTGACCGAGCCGAGGCGGACGGTCGCCGAGAACGCCCGCAGCTGTGCCGGGGTCAACGCCCACCTCCCGCGCTCACCACGGATGCCCATTCACCTGTGACCTGCGTCTCAAGCTAGCGCACAGATCCATTCGGAGCCATGGTTACGACGAGACGCACAGGCCTGGCCCGCCCTCCGGAGGGTGCTCAGGAGGGCGGGGTCACGGCGTGCTCGCGTTCACCGCAGTTCGGCCCGCTCGGTGCTGTCGTCGACGCGACTGTCGGTGACGGGGCTGTCGGTGACGGGGCTGTCGTCCAGGAACCCGCCCGACTGGTGCTGCCACAGCTTCGCGTAGGCGCCGTCCAGGGTCAGCAGCTCCTGATGCGTGCCCTGCTCGACGATCCGGCCGCGGTCGAGGACCACGAGCCGGTCCATCCCGGCGACCGTGCTCAGCCGGTGTGCCACCACGAGCGCCGTCCGCCCCTCCATGAGCCGCCACAGCGCCTCCTGGACGAGGACCTCGCTCTCCGAGTCCAGGGCGCTGGTCGCCTCGTCGAGCAGCAGGATCGGCGCGTCGCGCAGGATCGCCCGGGCGAGAGCGACCCGCTGGCGCTGTCCGCCGGACAGCTTGACCCCGCGCTCGCCCACCATCGTGTCGAAGCCGTCCGGCAGCGCGTCGGCGAACTCGGTGACGTGCGCCGCCTCGGCCGCCCGGCGGATCTCGGCGTCGGTGGCCTCCGGCCGGGCGAACGCGATGTTGTCCCGCAACGTGCGGTGGAACATCGCCGGGTCCTGCGGCACGTACGCCATCAGACTGCGCAGGTCGGCCTGGCGCAGCCTGCTGATGTCCTGACCGCTGATCAGGATCCGGCCCGAGTCGATGTCCGTCATCCGCAGCAGCAGCCGGGTGAGCGTCGTCTTGCCCCCGCCGGAGCGGCCGACCAGACCGATCTTCGCCCCGCCGGGCACGGCCAGGTCAAGGCCCTCGAAGAGCGGCTCCGCGCCCCTGTGGGCGAAGGTCACCTTCTCGAAGCGGACGTCTGCGGCCCCGGGCAGCAGCGGCTCCGGCGACGCCGGGTCGAGCACGGTCGGCGGCTTCAGCAGCAGCTCGGTGAACTGCGCGGCCTCCGTCATCGAGCTCTCCAGGCGGCGGTAGATCTGGTTGAACTCGAACATGATCCGGGTCGCGTTGGAGTAGTAAGTGAAGGCGACCACGACCGCCTCCACCCCGTGTCTGCCCCCGCCGAGCGTGACGGCGAGCAGCAGGCCGAAGCCGTTGGTCAGCACGGACATCGGCGCCACCAGGGTGTCGATGCGCAGATTGCCGTAGTCCCACGACCTCAGCGTGAGCCGCCGCGACTCGGCGACGCGGGAGCGGTGTTCGGCGGCCTCCCGTTCCTCGGCGGCGAACGCCCGGACCGTGTCCATGTTCATCAGGCTGTCGGCGACATGGCCCGACACCCGGGCGATCGCCGCCTCGCGCTGGTCGACGAGTGACTGCCGGCGCCGGATGAGGGGTGCCACGCACAGCGCGGTCAGGGCGATCATCGCCAGGAGCCCGACGACGAGCAGCGGTTCGTAGCGCCACAGCACCACCGACCCGAACACCAGCGGCACGAGGCTGCCCACGATGTTGAACGTCAGCGTGTCGACGAACTCCTCGAAACGGGAGGCGAAGCTCAGCACCCGCTTCGTCAGCGATCCGGCGAAGTTGTCGTGGAAGAACGCGGCGTCCTTGGCGAACAGCTCGTCCATGCCGATCACGTACAGCTGTTCGATTCCGAGGGCATCGAGCCGGTTCATGCAGTGCAGCCCGATGCGCCACAGCGTCTCCGCGAGCAGCAGGGCTCCGGCGAAGGCGAGGACGTACGGCAGCGTCGAGCCGAAGGCGATCCGGCGGTCGTCGGCGATGCGGCCGACGAGCTTGGCCACGACCAGCGGCGCGACGTAGGCGATGCCGATGTTGCCCAGTGCGGGCAGCGCCATCGCGGGTACCGTCAGCCATCGGAGCCGGGCTAACTCCCGTCCGTAGTAGCGAAGTGCGAGCAGCACCGGGCCCTTGCCGGGCGCGGTTCCGCGCGATTCGGAGAGTTCCATGGCAGTCCTGTGTCGTCGTACGGCGATGACCATGAGTAGCCGTGCGCATACGGCAGGTCACGGAAGGTCAGGAGTGGAAGTCTCCCGCGCCGACGCCGACGGAGTCCAAGTGTTTTCCGGCCCACGCAAAAAGGGCCCCACAGGCTTTCACCTGCGAAGACCCTTTGCACCGTGCCGTGAACAGTGTGTGGGACCCTCTCCACCGCCGCCAGGGAGGAGGAACGCCGAGCCCACACGTGCAGTTCGAAGCCGTGTTCTCCGATGGCTTCTGCCATGGGGCCGCCCTGGTCACCGAGACCGATGAAACCGACCCTGCTTATCGTCGCTGTCGTTGCGATGTTCTTTCGTCGTTCTTTCGCTACTTTTTCACTGCTTTTTCGCCGGTCCGGGTGCGAACTAGAGACGGGGCTTCCTGCCGTCCAGCGGGCTATCAGCGGACGATGTCGCTCGCCAGTTCCCACAGGCGTTCGGCGTTCTGCCCGTCCAGCGCATAGGGGGCCACGCCGGGGACGCCGAATTCGGTGGGCCGGGCGTGGACGACCGGAGCCTCGTTGACGTCCTCGAAGTAGCGGCCGCCGACACCGTCGACCAGCGGGGAAGCGGCGAGGAACACGGTGGTCGCGGCTCCCTGCTCGATCGTCTTCCGGTAGGGCTCGGGAGTCCGCAGACCTCCGGTGTGCCGCTGGAGATTGGTGGCGATCGCTCCGGGGTGCAGGGCGTTGGCCGTGATGCCGTCGCCGGACCAGCGGCGCTGCGCCTCGACGGCCAGGAGGATGTCGGCGGTCTTGGACTGTCCGTAGGCGCTGAGCGCGTCGTACGGGCGGAAGCGGAAATCGATGTCGCCGAAGACGACTGGGGAGAAGAGATGGCCGCTGGAGGAGACTGAGACCAGGCGCGCGCCGTCGCCATGGGCGAGGGCGCGGTGCAGACCCAGGGCCAGGGCGAAGTGCCCCAGGTAGTTGGTGGCGAACTGCCGCTCGTGGCCGCTGATGCCCCGCTCGAGTTCCGGCGGCATCATGATGCCGGCGTTGTTGATCAGGACGTGCAGCGGACCCTGCCAGGCCGCAGTGAACGCCCGCACCGACTCCAGGTCGGCCACGTCCAGGCGGGCGACATGGATCGCATCGTTCCCGGTGGCCTTGCGCAGGTCAGCCGCGACCTGCTGGCCGGCTTCCGGACGGCGGACGGCGAGCGTGACCTCGGCGCCGCCGGCCGCCAGAGCGCGGGCCGTCTCGACGCCGATGCCCGAGTTGGCCCCCGTGACGATCACCCGCCTGCCTGACAGGTCCACGCCTTCGATCACCTCTGAGGCGGTGCTGTCGCGGCCGAACGTGGTCGTGAAGAGCTGGGACATCTGACACATTCCTCCGGTCGTTCGATCGTGCGCAACCATCGTGTGCCGAAGGCCGCGGGCCGTACCAGGACGGGTTGAGACTGGGACTGACAGGGCCACCCACCAGCCCGGAACGCACTCGTAGGCTGGCACCATGACGGCCACCGGAGACGCCAACGCGCTGGGCCGATACCTGCGCGCCCGCAGAGAACTGGTCCAGGCCGACGAAGCCAGGGACCGGGGCAACCGGCGCGTCCCAGGACTGCGCCGCGAGGAGGTCGCCTTCCTCGCGGGGATCAGCTCCGACTACTACAACCGCTTGGAGCAGGGCCGCGACAGGAACCCCTCGGAGCAGGTCCTGCGCAGCATCGCCCGCGCCCTGCAACTGGACGAGGAGGCGACGAGCTACCTGCTGAAAATCGCCACGCGCAAGAGCCCGCGGCGCAAGCGGCCCCACAAGCCTGAGAAGGCCAGCGACGGCATCCGCACGCTCATCGACTCCTGGCCACTCACCCCGGCGTACGTCCACGGCACATACATGGACGTCCTGGCCGCCAACAGCCTCGCCGTCGCGCTCTCACCATTCAACGCGCCCGGGCACAACGGCATTCTGGCCGCGTTCCTCGAGCCGGAGATGCGGGAACTCCATCGGGACTGGGAGGACATGACCGCCCGGGTCGTCCCGTACCTGCGTTCGGTCGTCGGCGCGGACATCGAAGATCCCCGCCTCGTCGAGATCGTCGGGGAGCTCTCCCTGCGCAGCGAGCGCTTCCGCACGCTCTGGGCCCGGCAGGACGTCAAGCACAAGACCACGGGCACCAGCTTCTTCCAGCACCCCCAAGTCGGCCCTCTGGAACTGCGCTACGAAAAGCTGCTGGTCCCGGGCACTGATAGGCAAACGCTGATCACCTACCACGCACAGCCGGGCAGCGCCTCCGAAGAACGCCTGCGCCTGCTCGCCAGCATGAACGCCCCTGACCATGTCAGCGGTACACGGTCCGCAACCGACCAAACCCGAACGCCTGGACACACCATGCCCTGACATGCCCCCGGTAATCCGCGACCGGTCAGGGAAGGCGGCACGCCTCTGCAACAGAACATTTATGCCGATATAAGCCCTCGTGTCTACAGGAAGAGCCACATGACGCAAGACCGCGCTACCAGTTCGTTCAACGCAACCTCGACGGCAGCGGAGGTCGTCGACGGGATCGACCTCCACGGCAAGCAGATGATCGTCACCGGTGGATCCTCCGGCCTCGGGATCGAGACCGCACGCGCTCTGGCCACGGCCGGCGCCGCCGTCGTGATCGCCGTCCGCAACCCGGAGACCGGTCGCAGCGTCGCCGACGACATCAACGCCAGCCTGGACTCCCCGCGGGTAACGGTCACGCAACTCGACCTCACAGACCTTTCCTCGGTGCGACGCTTCGCAACCGAGTGGGGCAAGACTCCCGCGCATGCCCTGATCAACAACGCCGGCATCATGGCGGCGCCACTGACACGCACCGCATCCGGCTGGGAGGCGCAGTTCGCCACCAACCACCTCGGCCATTTCGCCCTCACCAACCTCCTCCACGACGCCCTGGCGGCCGCGGACGGCGCCCGGATCGTCTCGGTCAGCTCCAGCGGCCACCTGTACTCGCCAGTCGTGTTCGACGACATCAACTTCATCGAGCGCGAATACGACCCGTGGCTTGCATACGGGCAGTCCAAGACCGCCAACGTGCTATTCGCCGTCGATGCGACCCGGCGCTGGGCCGACGACGGGATCACCGCGAACGCGCTGCACCCTGGCGGGATCTGGACCAATCTGGTCCGGTACCTGCCCGAGGGTGTGACCGAGCGCTTCCGCACGGACCCGACAGCTGTGTTCAAGACCCCGGAGCAAGGTGCCGCGACGTCTGTCTTCGTGGCCACATCGCCCCTACTCAAAAGTATTGGTGGGCGTTATTTCGAGGACTGTAACCAGGCCCTGCCCTATGACGGCGGCCCGGAGCATGTCGGCGTCGCCGACTACGCCCTCGACCCCGAGGCGGCACAGCGCCTATGGGATGTCTCGGCGCACGCCATCAGCGGCTAAGGCCCAAGGCCGAGGGCCACGGGGTTACCGCTGATCGGCTGCGCTACTCCAGCGGTAGTTCGTGATCCTGCTGGTTGAACTGGGGGCGGGCAGGCCGACAGGGCATGGTGGCAGTGCCTGATGACGAGCGGGGTTACGCGCTGGCGCCTCCGCCCTGGAGAAGATCCGCGATTCGCGCGTCAACCTGCTGGCGGTCGTAGCCCCTCAGCGTGACCTGGAACGTTGGCGGGGTCCGGTTCCCGGTATTCGCCGAGGGCGATGCCGATCCCTGCTGGCGTCAGGCGGCGCTGAGCGCCTTGAGGTCACCGGTGTCGAGGATGTCGGCCTGGTGCGGGAAGACCTTGTCGATCAGTACGCGGTGGACCTCGGGGTCCGGGTCGGAGGTGGCGTCGGCGAGGACGAACAGGCGGTAGTCCTGGTCAGCCGCGTCGCGCAGGGTGGAGAGTACGACGCCTGAGGTCGATATGCCGGCGACGACGAGTGTGTCGACGCCCTTGGCATGCAGGTCGCCGTAGAGGTCGGTGCTGCTGAAGGCGCCGAACCGGGTCTTGCGCACGACGATGTCGTCATCGCGCACGTCGAGCGAGCCGTGCAGTTCGGTCTCCGGAGTGCCGTCGAGCAGGAACCTGTTCTCGGCGACCGCCGCGAAGGCCTTGTTGTGCGCGGGAACCTGGGCAAAGTCCTCCGGGGTGAAGGCGACGCGCACGTACACGACCTGGACCTCGTTGTCCCGTGCCCAGCCCAGCGCCTGCCGCGCGTGGTCGAGTACCGGCTCGGCGTCGGGAATGGCGTCCAGGACGGCGCCCTGATAGTCCATCAGCAGCAGTGCGGTCCGGGACGGGACGATGGTCGGGGCGGCGCTGGACACGGACATGGGGCTGTTCTCCTTATGAGGTGAAGGGATTTCGTCCGACGCCGGCTTCAGGCGCCGGTCGAACACGGTCATCAGCAGCACGACGGCGCCGATGGCGATGAGGATGAGCGAGACGTGGTGCAGACCCGAGTCGCTCACGTGGGAGCGGAATGCGATGCCGGTGATCGTCGCCGAGGCGATCGAGCCGACGTAGCCGAAGGTGCGCAGCAGGCCGGAGGCGGTGCCGAGCTTCTCGGGGGGCGCTTCACGGTACAGGGCGGTCTGGTTGGACAGGTTGCTGATGCCCGACATGATGCCGAACACCGCAGTGACGCCGATGACGGCGATCACCGGTGTGGAGCTGGTCAGGAACAGCGCCGCTGTCGAGCCGAGCACGAGCAGCACCGCCGCCACGATCAGCGGCCTGCGGACATTGACGTGGTTCGCGACGAGCCGGGCCGCGACCGCCGAGAGCAGGCCCATCGGGAGCAGTGCGAGCCCGGCGGCGTAGGCGGACAGTCCGTGTGCGGCCTCAAGCCACTGGGTCAGCCCGTAGAGCATGGTGTAGACGCCCAGCAGGCTCAGCCCGCTCCGCAGGTAGGTGCGGGTCAGCGCGCCGTTCGAGGCGAGCAGCCGCACGTCGAGGAACGGGTTCGTCGCGCGCAGCTCCCATCGGACGAGTGCGGCGGCGAACACGACGGTGAGGCCGAGCGCCGCCCACCGCGGGTCGGGCAGTGAGAGCAGGAAAACGAGCAGCGACGTCATCGCGGCTCCGAAGCCCACGATGCCGGGCGCGTCGATGCGTGCGAGGACCTCGCGCGGCGCGCGGCCCCTGATGACATCAGGGTCCTTGGCGATCCAGGCCAGCGCCATCGCGAAGGTGAGGATCGTGAAGGGCACGTTGACCAGGAATGCGGCGCGCCAGCCGAACCAGCCGACGAGCAGGCCGCCGATCGCCGGGCCGACCGCCACGGTGACGGCGCCAGCGATGGCCAGGCTGCCGAGCACCTTACCGGGAGGCACGTTGAGCCCGATCGCCGTGGCGCGCCGGCGGATCAGCAGCATCGCGGCCGGGTAGCCGGCGGAGGTGCCCAGTCCGATCAGGACGCGCGCGACGACCAGCATCCGCAAGTCGGTCGCGACGCCGCCCAGCATGCCGCCCAGGAAGACGACGCCGATTCCGACGAGGAACACCCGGCGTGGGCCGAACTCCTCGGACAGGCGTCCCGCGGTCGGCTGGGCGATTGCGCTGGTCAGGTACAGGCAGGAGATCAGGATCGCGGTCTGGCTGACGCTCACACCCACGGAGGCGGCGATGGCGACCAAGGCGGTAGCGATCACCGAGCTGTTGACGGGATTGAGTGTCGCGCCCATGAGCAGCGGCGCGACGAACCGCGGACCGAAAGGCCGCCGACGCCACGGCTCCGCACCCGGCGTGTGCGCGCCGGTGCGGGCCCGGACGCCGCCATCCGGAATGCGCGCGTCGGCTCGAGTACCAGCGCGGCTGGTCCAACCCATGACGAAACCCCCTTTGGTACTCGAGTGGATCGGTGCGGCGAGCCCGCTCGCCGGGCCCGGGCTCCTGTGCCGCATGCAGATAGGCAGGCTACCTGACAAGTAATATAGCAGGTTGCCTGCCTATCTGCTACCGTCGGCCCATGGGCGCCGAAGAAGACCTGGTGAACGAGACCGCGGCCGAGCTGACGAAGGCAATGATGCGGCTGCGGGCACGGCTGCGCAGCGAGAGCGCGCCGGACGAGATGCCGTGGACGTGGTCACAGCTGACCACCCTGGGCCGCATCGTCGAGCTGGGGCCGACGACGACAAGCGCGCTCGCGCAGGCCGAGCACGTGCGCCGGCAGTCGATGGCGGAGACAATCTCCGCATTGCGCGCCCAGGGCCTGATCATGTCCGAGCAGGACCCGAGCGACGGGCGCAAAACGCTGATCAGCGCCTCCGACCAGGGGCGCGAGTTGATGGCGACGATCCCGGCGGCGCGGGAAGCGTGGCTCGCCGGCGCACTGCGGCGCCTCCTACAGCCGGGTGAGCAGCAGGTGCTGCTGCAAGCGGCCGCGATCATGAACAGGATCGCCGACGCCGAGTACTGACCGCCGGGGGCCTTGCAGCCCCGGCTAGTCGGCGGAGTGCCGACTTCAAAATAGAAGTACGTTGATACGAACGGGCGTGTGAGGCACTGGCCCGACTGCCGTGACGTGGTCAGGCTGGTCTCTTGACCGGAGTGTGGGCGGGGTCGGTTTTTGGAGCCTGTCCGGTCGATCTTCACTGTCTTCCACGCTGCGCCACCACGCTCGGTGTCGTAGTCGGCAGGCACGTCCTGGAATCTGTTGGTGATCCCGCCACTTGCCGCATCGACCATTGCCCAGCGGCAGGAACGGCCGCAGCCGCTCCCACTCCGCATCTGTCCCATCACCCCGCTCCTTTCATCGCATCACATGACCGACCGGACAAGGATCTAGGCGACCAGGGTCAGCTCCACCTGGTAGGCGAGGCGGTGCAGTTGGGCTATGGCGCGGCGCTTGACCCGGTCGGGGTCGAGCTTGTCGCAGTAGTCCCCGCCCAGGTCCTGGTAGGCACGTGGTGGGTGAGGATGTGCCGGACCGCAACCAGGAGCGAGTGTTCGAGGGCGACCAGGGCCTTTTTGCCCAGACGCAGGACCAGGCGTTGGTGGCAGGCCGCCGAGGAGGATGTGGTTGCGGCAAGCGCAGTCGCACCCCGTAGGCACGTCATGGCCTTCATCGGCTCTGCGGCCTGTAGGGTGCCAAAACTGACGCGTAGCCTCTAATAAGGCTCTTTGCAGTTCCAGGTGATCATGGCATGCTCAAACTGCATGGCGTTGCGCGTGCTCTACCTGATCTACATTCGGACTGCTACAGCTGGTGTCGCTGTCGGAGGAGTCCAAGGACATTGAGCTCCTCACGCTGCGCCACGAGGTCGCGGTGCTACGTCGCCAGCTCAGGGTCCGGCCGCATCTGACATGTCCGGACCGCGCTTCGCTCGCCGCCTTGGCCCGATACCTGCCGAGCAGGTTGCGTCGCCACCGTCTGGTCACCCCCGACCCCCGCCTGTCCTGGCACCGCCGACTCCTGCGCCAATGCCGTTGCTTGAGTCAGTGAAGTACTGCCGGGTGCAAGGTGATGACCTTCGCCGTGGTCTTGCGGGTGGGCTGACGGACCTGGCCTTTT
>NZ_JBIAQV010000054.1:0-41738 GCF_042889305.1 Streptomyces sp. NPDC002619
CGCACCGCGCCGCCGTCCTCGACCACCGCGATCTGCGACCGCTTGCGGTGTACGTCGATACCGACGTAAACAGACATTGAGGGCCTCCTTCCCGAACTCGTGCATACCCGGACGATAGGAATTACCGGGCTGAGCAGGGAAGGGGGCCCGGCCCTCATAGGGTCAGGTCACCACGCCCTCTTCGGCTTAGTCGCCAGCCCGACATCCCCCTCTGCACACCCCCGCGCTCGCCCCGAAACAGAAGAACAGGTGACAGGGGACGGCGGGCGAACGGGGCGGGCGCGTGCTGCCGGGGGATCGGGGCCGCCGTTGCCCATGTTGCGCGTCGGCGGCCGCCTCCGCGCTCGTGCGCCGCAAGAAGCGGCGCACACCACCAGCAGCATCAGGGTCTGGGGCGTCGGATTCGTTCACCTCGGTCAGGACGGCATTGAGTTGCGTCGCCGGCTGCCCAGAAACTCCTTCGCCGATTGGCCACCGGCGGGGGAGGGGATAAAAGGGACGCTCGAGACCCGTTGCCCGGAACGAGCGCGTCACATTGACGCACGGAACACGAGCCCCAGTGCCGACCGGAATGGCCGAGCCGTCGACGTGTGATGTCCACGTTCGGCAGGCGCGACGGTCTCAGGGCACGAGGTCGGCGAGGAGGGTGTCCAGCACGGTCTCTTCCTCGATACGCACCCCGAGTTCGGCCAGGGCCACGGCCAGGTCGGGGTCCCATGCAGCGGTGGCCGGTGTGCCGGTCAGGGGTGAGGCCAGGGGTGTGACGGCGGCCGCGGTGCGGTAGTCGGCGGCGGTGTAGCGCCAGGGCTGCCAGGGGACGCGGCGCAGCAAGGCGTCGGCGATGCGCAAACCGCCCCAGTCGAAGTCGCCGTGGTAGCGGAGCGTGGATCCGTGGGAGTGGAGGTGGCGTAGCAGGGTGAGGGCGGCGGCCGAGGGCTGGCCCTGGAGGCAGACCAGGGGCGGGCACGTGGGGCCGTGGGTGTCGGCCGCGGTGGCCAGGACTGTCGGGTTCTCGCACACGTACACGACTGTGGGTGCCGTTCTCGGCGGGTTGTGAGTGAGCTGGCGCAGCGTCAGGACGGCCGGTTCGCCTGCGTCGGTCATCCAGTCCAAAGCGGGGGTGCCACGCAGGCCCAGAGTGAGGACGGTGGAGGATAGGGCGTCCCTGAGCAGGCCGGCCGAGGCCCAGGCCTCGCGGCGCCATTCGGCTCCATTGCCGTCAGGGAAGCCGGTCAGGGCGCGGACGCCGGAGAGGACGATCGTGGCGAGCGGGGTTCCGTCGTCGAGCGCGTGGGCGTCGCCGAGCGCGGTGGCGGCGAAGGCGGGCAGGGACACGGCCCGGGCGGCGGGCAGTGCCCGCAGGGCCGTCGTGGCGTTGGTGAGCAGGGTCTTCGCCGCTTGCGGGGTGCGGGCGAGGCGGCGTACGAGACCGTCCTGGCGCAACCGGTCGGCCCACTCGGACAGTTCAGGCCGCAGCGTGGCCAGTGGGGCGTACGCATTCTGCCAGGCGTTCGCCTCCTGTTCGCGCACGTCGGCAAGCCGGGCTATGGGACCGGTGAGGGCGATGACGGCTGCGGCGAGGCCCTCGGGGCTGATGCCGGAGTGGCGCAGCACGGCGTCCACCGCGTCCAGGCGCACGGTCAGTGAGCGTCCGGCGCCCGGACCGCGGCCCAGCAGGCGTTCGGCGGCGGCGCGCTCGGCGGTGGTGGGGGCGGCCAGGGTGACCGGACCGGTGAGGGGTTCGTCCCGCTCCATACGGCGCCGGACGCGCTCGACCAGCCAGACAAGGCCGGGGTCGCCGAGCAGGCGGTCGAGGCGGTCGAGGCCGTCGCGATTGACGCGTGTGCCGGGTTCTGCCGGACTACCGGGCTGCCCGGGGCTGCTCATGCCCACAGCGCGTCCTGGCCGGGGTCGGTGCCGTCAGCGGGCCCGGGCGCCGCCGCGCCGACCGCAGCAGCCGGGGACGCCGCCTCGGCGGGAAGGGTCGCCAGGCGGTGGTCCTGTTCCGTCCCCCGTACGCGCTCGGTCCCGTCCCATTCCCAGCGGGTCACCAGGACCGCGGCGATCTCGTCGACGCGGGAGAGCTGGGCGATGGCGATGCCGGGGACCTGGGGGTAGCAGGCCCATTCGCGTTCGCTGGTCATCACCACGTCCAGGTCGAAGGCGTGCAGCAGACCCAGGCACTTGGCGCGCGAGTCGTCGTCCACGCCCGCGAACGCCTCGTCCAGGGTGACCAGACGAGGGGCGTCGGGGGCGGCCGTGGCGTAGTGCGAGGAGGCGGCGGCGAACAGCGGCACGGACACGGCCAGGACCCGTTCGCCGCCCGAGGCGGGGCCGGTGGCCGGAACCCAGGTGCCGTGCTGGTGGCGTTCGATGCCGAACTCGTGCCAGGAGCGGTAGTCGAGCGCCGCCGTGAGCACCTCCAGCCAGCTGCCCGCCGCGTCGTCGGACTGCCGGCAGGCGATCTCGGCCTGCAAAAACTCCCCGACCGCCGCCCGGTCCTCGGGCGCCCAGGCGTCCGCGGACTGGCGTAGGCGTTCGCGGGCCTGGGCAAGGCCCGTCGGTGCCTTGCGCGAGGGGCGCCACACCAGGCGCAGCTTCATGCCGGTGGACGTGGGCCGCTCCTGGAGTTCGGCGTTCATGGCCCGCACCTGCCGCTCGGCGGCCGCGATCAGCTCCTGCAGGGTGCCGGCGACCTCGGTGAGCAGGTGGGTTTCGAGGATCTCGCGTTCGTGCGCGGACAGAATACGCGCCAGCTCGGTTGTCTCGGTGGCGAGGGCCGCGGCCAGTTCGGGCACGGTCCGTCGGCGGCCTTGGTAGACGATGTCGACGACCATGCCGTCTTCGACCATGCGGGCGGTGGCGGTGTGGCCGCCCCGGGAAAGGGCGTCCTGGAGCTTCTTGTACTCCTCGCTGAGCCGCTTTTGTACGCGTTCCCAGGCGCCGTCGGAGTCGTCGGTGCCGGACGGGCCCGACAGCTGCGCCTCGATGGTGCGGGCGAGCGCGACGGCAGGGGTGGCCGCCCACGGACCGCCGTCCAGCGGGGGTACGACCGTCTCGGGCAGGGCGACGGTCAGCAGGCCCGTGGCCGCGAACCGCTGGAGCGCGCCGATTGCCTCGGCGCGGGAGGCGGCGGCCTCGCGTACGTCCTTCTCCAGCTGCTCGATGCGACCCTCCGCATGGCCGACGCGCCGGCCGGCGGCGGTGTGCTCCTCGAGAGAGCGGCGTTGGTCGCGGCCGCAAGCGGCCAGGGCATCGGCGGTGGCGGCCAGGCGCCGCTCCAGCTCCGCGACGGCGGCGCCGACGGTGGAGCGCAAGGTGATGTGACGTTCGTCGGCGGCGGCCGCCAGGCGGGCCGACTCCTCGGCGCGCAGGGCCAGTTCGGCCACCCGCGTGCTGGCTTGTTCGGCTTCCGCGCGCTCGTTGGCGACCGTGCGCCCTGCGTCGGCGCATTCGCGCAGGGCGGGCCACAGGGCGGCGAGGACGGCGATGTAGTCGGCCAGCGCCTGGCGGACGGCGGCCAGTTGCGGCCGGTCGGCGGGCAGGTTCACGGCGGCGGCTGTGTCGGTGAGTTCGGTGGCGGCCTCGGCTTCCTGTCCGGCCGCCGCGGCCAGTTCGGCGGAGCGTTCGTCCTGGCGGGCGCGAGCCCGGTGGGCGGCGTCCGCGGCGGCCGCGGCCAGCGCGTGCGCATGGCGCAGGGCGGCGTCGTCGGGGAGGGCGGCCAGTTCGGCGTCCAGGGTGCGGCGGCACCGCGCCACCGTGGCCCGCTCGGCCTCCATTCGGCTCAACTGGCCTGCCAGGCCGTCGAGTTCGTCGCGCAGGACGGCGATCTGGGCCCGGCGCGCCTCCTCGCGGGCGCCCTCGCCCACGTACACGGCCGCTTGCTTCGACCAGCTGCCGGTCAGGGCCCCGACGCGGAAGCGGCCGTCCGCCGCCACCCAGGTGTCGCCGCCGGAGCCGAACCCCACGGCGGCCAGGAGGCGGACCACCGTCTGCTCGCCCACCGCCACGGCCCGCGCGTCACCGTGGTCCACGGCCGGGCGCAGCACGTCACCGAGCACCGGCCCGGTGAGCGGGGTGCCCGGCGACAACAGGACGTCATGTCCGTCCGCATGCAGGACCGTGCCGTCCGGGCACACCCAGGCATCCAGGAGACCTGAGGCCTCCAACGCCGCCTCCAGGCTCGCGCGTTCGTCGGCAGTGACGTGGTCGTGGAAGTCGACCAAGCGCCACAGGGGCGCCCCGGGAGCCTGCTCGCGCACGCCGGGAGTCCGCGTGTGAGGTGCCGTAGGGCCGCGCTGGCCGCCCGCCTCCAGGTCGGTCAGCTCCCGCTCGGTCTCGGCGCGCCGGGCATGCAGTTCAGTCAGCCGCTGACCGAGGGCGGCCATCTGGTCGGCCAGGTGCGCGGCCCGGGCGCGATGGGCGTCGGCGGCGTGCACGCGCGCGGGACTTGGGCCCTGCAGGTGCGTGACCCAGTCCTGCAGACCGTCCAGCAGGCCCGCCGGGTCCTGGGGCCTCAACTCCTCACAGGCGTCGAGGTGTCCGCGTACGGCGGCGACCAGTTCCCGGCCCGCCTCGGTGGCGGCGGCCTCCGCCTGAGCGTGCCGTTCGGCGGTATGCCCGGCCTCGGTCTGTGCCTCGTCCAGGCGGCGGGCGGCGGCGCGCCGCTCGGCGGTGGCTTGCTCGGCGCGCGACGCCAGCTCCTCCACGTGGTCGAGGGTGCGCCGCCTGCGGGCCACCGACTCCTCGGCCGCGCGGCGCAGTTCGGCCTCCGGCGCGCCCTCGGTGCGCAGATCACCGTCGAGGCGGGCGGCCGCAGCCGCCTCCCGCTCGCGCGTGAGCGTGTCCGCGACCTGCTCCTCGGCCGCCGCAAGCCGCCTCCCGGCACTCTCGAGGCGGTCCAGGACGCGGGTGTGGGCCTGGGCGGCCTGCTCCCGGTCCGCCTCCGAGCGGGCCTGGTCCCTGGCGGTGTGGCGGGCGTCGGCCGCCGCCTGCTCCAGTTCCCGGGCGCTGCGCATCTCCGGGCCCTCGCGCAGCGCAGCCTCCTGCGCCGTCAGCCGTGCGGCACGCTCCTCCAGCTCCGCGATGCGTCCGGCGATCCGCTCCCTCTCCTCTTCGGCCTGCGACCGCTCGGTCTGGGCCTGCGCGAGGTCGCGGTTCAGCTGTTCGTAGCGGGCGTGTTCGTGGCGGGGCAGCCGGGCTCGGCGGCGGGTGGCGACGCGGGCGTAGCGACGGTAGTGGTCGAGGAAGGCGGAGGCGGCCCGCTCGGCCTCGGTGGCCGCCCGCAACTCCTCCTTCTCCTCGTCCAGGGACCGGAACGCTTCGGCCACATCGGCGATCACCGCCTGGTCCATGGGCGGCAGCGCCTCGGTCAACGCACGTGACAGCGCCGCCTCGTTGGGCCGCTTCGACAGCTGCGGCTGGCGCAGCTGGATGAGCAGGTCCACCAGGGCCGCGTACCGCCGCTCACCCAGCCCGAACAGCGCCTCGTCGACTGCCCTGCGGTAGGCGGTGGCGGTGTCGTACACCATGCCGCGCCCCGCGAGCGCCTCCGCGAGTCGGTCCCGCGACAGCGCGGTGCCGGTGGCGTCGAGCAGGCTGAGCTCGGCGCCGATCCGCTGGTCGGTGACGGCGTACCAGTGACGGGCGATGCCTCGCCCCGCCACCGCCTTCAGCCCGCAGGCCAGGGTGAGGTAGCGGTCCTGTCCGGTGGCCTCGTCGTGGCGGCCGAACTCGATCCAGGTGTAGCCGAGTCGCTCGGGGTGCGGGTGCTGCCCGCCCAGCAGCAGGTTCCACTCCATGCGCTTGCCCGGGTCGGCGTCGGGCTCCACACGCCGCGCGGACAGGTCGCCGTCCAGGAGGAAGGGCAGGGTCAGGGCGAGGACCTTGGACTTACCGGTGCCGTTGTTGCCGCGCAGCAGCAGCCGTCCGTCCCGGAACCAGAACTCCTCGGTGTCGTAGTAGAAGAGGTCCACCAGGCCGATGCGCAGCGGCCGCCACCGGCCGTGCGCGGGGGTGGGCAGGGCGGTCACGGCCATCATGCCTTTCGCTGAGAGGCGCGGGGGCTGGGGACGCCCGGTTCCCGTACGACGGTCTCGCCGACCGCGTACCGGGCCAGCGTCGGCAGCGGGACGACGCCGCCGGGTACGGCGGTGACCAGGCCCAGCGCGGTCAGCTTGGCCAGCGCTTGATCGACCAACTCTCTTTCCGCCCCCGGCTGTTTGGCGCTCTTGGACCAGAACCCGCCGTGTTCGGCGGCCAGTTCCCGCACCCTGCGCTCCAGCTCGTCGCGGCCGACCGCGCCGCCCGCGCCCGCGAGGTGCTCGGCGAGCAGCAGGGTGACGTGTCCGTGGGTGCCCTGCTCGGGCATCCGTACGTCGGTCAGGTCGTCCAACGGGTCGACCATGGCGATGCCCTCGGCCCGCACCTCCGCGACCAGGCCGGTCAGTTCGGTGATGCGCGCGGTGATGAAGGCGCGCTGGCGGGTGAGGTAGGCGAGTTCTTCGTCGGTCAGCTCGGCGTAATACATCACCGGGTCGTCCAGCAGGCGCCGCGTCAGCCGCCGGCGGATGGCACGGAAGCGCAGTTCGTCGCTGTCCAGGGCGCTTTCGGCGGTCAGCTCGGCCAGCCGGCCCTCGAAGCCCTCGGCGGTGATCATCGACGGGCCGCGGCGGGCGGCGAGCAATCCGGCCAGGACGCGGCGCTGGACGTCGTAGAGCACATCGCCCGCCCCGCTGACGTAGGCCTCCTCGTCCCCGGCCACCCGGCGCAGCACCCCGTAGCGCATGAGCAGCCGTACCACCGCCGCCAGATCCAGCCGCTCCTCGCGCCGCTCCAGTGTGAACTCGATCCCGGCCGCGGCCAGATGGGGATCGGCGGCGTCCAGGACCACCTGCTCGGCGAGCCGGCCGAGCGCGATCTGCGCCTCGCCCCGCTCCAGTGCGGCCAGCGCCAGGCACAGCAGCACATAGCGGCGGCGGGTGAAGGGCGCGCGGGCGCGGGAGGCCTCGCGGGCCGGATGGGTGGGGTCGGCCAGGGTGCCGGGTGCCCGGCCCAGCCGGGCCGCCTCCGCGTCCACCCGTAGCGGCCAGCCGGTGTTGCGGTCGAACCAGTCGCGCAGCTCGGCGGCGTGCTGGCGTATCAGGCGGAACTCGTCGGCGTACGGGCCGTGCGCGAGCAGCAGCGGCTCCTTCAGCAGCGCGCGGGCGGCCTTGTGGAACTCGGCGGCGCGTCGGCTGTCCAGCACCTCGCCCAGGGGCGTGGTCATCGCTCCCCTCCCGTGGGAGTGTCGTCGGCGCGCACCTGACCGGTCCGGGTGAGATCGGTGATCTCGACCAGGTGGTCCGGGCCGCGGAAGGTGCCGCCGGGGGTGCGGATCTCGGCTGTCGTCCCGTCCGCCAGGGCGGTGAGCCGGATCTCCATCGTGCCGTCGTTGCTGGTCGCGACAGTGGCCGTCGTACCAGGCCGCCAGGTGGCCAGGGCGTCGCCGAGCAGCTGCAGGAAGAGGCTGAAGGCGAGCGGGTCGAGCTCGCCGAGCGCGGACAGCCGGGTGGTGCCGTCCGTCGCGAGGCGGGCGCGGGCGGCCGCGATCTCCTCCGTTTGCTTGGCGGCGATCTCGGCCAGGCGCCTGCGCTGCTCGGACCGGTCCTGCACTCGGCGGGTCTTGCCGCGCCGCTCGTAGCTGCCGGTGCGGCGCAGTTGCGGGCTGATCCGCAACGGCTCGGCCTCGGCCCACGGGGTGGAGGCGGCCACCGGCTGGGCGGCGCGCCGGTCGAGGGTGTCGGCGTCGACAGTGAGGTGACGTGCCGGATACAGCCCGAACGCGGCACGCCACAGCCGGTGCCGCGCCGCGTCGTCGGGGGCCTCGGCGAACCAGCGGGCCAGGGTGCGAAAGTCCGCCGAGCGGTCCGAGCGCCCGGCCCGTCGCTCGTTCAACTGCCGTACGACCGCCAGCAGTTGCGGGATCGCCCCAAGAGCGCGGCCACGCAACAGGCGAGCCTGCGACTCGCGGCCGTCCGCCGACACGAACCAGGCGGCCAGCCCCGACCACCTGGCCACCCACCGCTCATACGCCCGCGCCTCGGCGCTCTCGGCCTCGTCCGGGGCGGCGTCCGCAGCCTCCCGGGCCGCCGCCAGCCGCAACAGCACGCCCACCCGGCCCCGATCCTCCAACTCGCTGATGAGCAGGGTGATCCGCCCGCCCAGGGTGATCAGGTCCTGGATGAACCGCTCCAGGTACTGGATCAGGCGGTCCTTGTAGGCGAGGAACACCTCGACCTCGACATCGTGCAGGTCAATGGTGCGCTGCAGTGAGCCCATGAAAGCCCGCGCGTTTTCCGCCAGCGCCTCGAACCGGCTCGTCAGCGCGGACAGCGCCAGATGCGCCTTGGCCGCGTCCGGCTCGCCCTCCTCCTGCTCGGCGGCGATCACCAGCAGGGCCCGCAGCTGGGTGACGATGTCGTACAGGGCCACCGCCTGCAGTGCGCCGCGCCGCCCCAGCGCCTCGTCATACGCCGACAGCGCCAGCTCGGCGGCCTCACCGGCCTGGGTGAGCTGGTAGATGAAGCGTTTGCGGTAGAAGTCCTCGACCGCGGTGACCCGGGAGGTGTCCGGATCCGCCCGCAGATTGCCCCAGTCGACAAGGCTGTCCAGCGCCTTGACCACCGTGTCCAGGTCGGCGGGCCGGTGCTCCGGCGGCAGCGCCGCGTACACGTCCTCGGGCCGCAGATGAACCGCGAAACGCTCCTTGGCGGCCAGGAACGCGCCCATCACCCGGCGGTAGAGGGCGGCGTTGGGCACGGTGAGGTGGGCGAAGGGCGCGTACCTGGCCCGCGCCGGTCCGGAAGGCGTCGACGTCATCGTTTAGGCATTCTCCCCGACGGACACCTCGCTGTGGCAATCGTGGCCTGACCTTCGCGCAGGGTCACGCAGGGGCGGGCTCCCGCCGCTTGCACGCAGCCGGCCGTACGCCGCGACCCGTGTCAAATTCAATCTACGAAGGCTGCGATTGGCCTTTCTCCTTGAGGGTGGGCTGCCGATGGGCTTCAAGGGCAGAGCGACCGACCTCGATCTGTTGGGCTGTCAGCTTGGATTGGTGACCTACCCGGCGCCGGGATGGACACTCCCCGGGTCACGGTGTCGCACAGCGGCGTGACCGACGATCCGCCCTTGTGGCCCGGGCTGGAGACCAAAGGGACTTGATCCGCGCCTGGCAATGGTTCAGTGGGCCGAGGGCGCGGCGCCCGTTGCGTACGTGGGTCGCGGCGCCTCCCCTGACTGCCACGCCTGTCGAAGCGGGGTGGGAGGCGTGGGATACGAGGGTCGGGTCACCGATCACCTCATGGATCGCCACGCCGACGGTGCGTGTCCGAGCCTGCTTCTGGTGAGCGCGAGCTGAAATCGCGTTCCTCCACGACCCCGTGCAGAACCCGGCGTACAGCCCGACTCGTCTGCTTTTATTCCGTTTTCGCAGTTTATGGCTACTGTGGTTGACTTTGTGCATGTATGTCGAGGGCGATTCGGGTCGAATTCCCGCTGGAGCGACGCGAGACAACGTGTACGTGTACGCCGAGTGTTGCCGTCTGTGTCCGGGCGTAGGGTGCAGACGTGGCTATCTCGGGCGTTCTGTTGAGGGCGGAGCACAGGCGGAAGCTGACGGACGCTGAGAAGCGTGCCTTGGGTGCTCGGGGAAGTATTGTCCGGCGTGTCTCCCTGCTCCAAGAGCGCTTGTAGCGCATGAGAATCAAGAGCGGCGCCCTGATCGGTTCCGCTGCGACAAGTCGTCACGGTATGCCTGGCAGGGGGCGGTTGGGTCCGCACGTGAGGAAACGTGACCCTACTGCGCTGGCATCGGAGCCGGGTTGTCGGACAAACGACCCCATCTCAGAACTATCCCGACCTACCTGGCTGCAGCGGGAGAGGTTGTTCGGTCCAGACGATCTTGCCGTCGGAGGTGTAACGGACGCCCCAGGTCTGCGCGAGCTGCGCGCAGATGAACAGGCCCCGTCCGCCTTCGTCGACCGTCCGGGCATGGCGCAGGCGTGGTACGAGGGCACCGGTGTCTTGGACCTCGCAGGTAAGGACGCGGTGCTTGATGATGCGCAGTCGCACGGGCGGAGAGCCATAGCGGACGGCATTGGTCACCAGTTCGCTGACGATCACTTCGGTGGCATACGCGGTCTCGTCGTCCACTCCCCAGGTGGCCAGCTGCTCTCGGGCACGAGCGCGCGCCGTGCCGGCGGCCGAGGGATGGTGGTCCAGATGCCAGGCGGCGACCTCGTCAGCGGGAATGGCGCGGGTCCGGGCCAGGAGGAGGATGGTGTCAGTGTGACGGTTGTCCCCGCGCAACCGGTACAGGGCGTCATCGCATATCTCCTGCACGGGGCGCTCAGGGCGGTCCCCCAGCACCTCCCGGAGGGAGTCCACCTTGCCCGGGTGGCCCGATGGGAAGGGGGGCAGGAGGGAGATGGTGTAGAGGGCGAGGATGCTGCCCTCGGCGACGCCAACCGTGGTGGCGGCAAAAGGCGGTCCTTCGGTACTGCCCAGCGGAGGTCCACTGGGGTGATCGAAGATCTCGGTGGTGCCGTCCGGGTGGGTGATCACCGGTGGGGGATGGCCGGCCCGGGCGATGGTGTAGGTGCGGGCAATGGGGTCGTAGACCGCATACACACAGCTTGCGGTGAGCGGCCGATGGCGCAAGGGATCACCGATTGGAAGCGCAGCCCGTTCGCTGGCCAGGCGCGTTGCGGTGTCGTTGAGGCGTGCGAGGAGTTCGTCGGGGTCCACGTCGAGTGCGGCCAGGGTGTGGATGGCGGTCCGCAGCTGGCCCATCGTGGTCGCGGTGTGGATGCCCTCTCCGGCAACCTCGCCGACCACCAGCGCGGTACGGGCGTTCGGCAGATTGAGGATGTCCACCCAGCCGCCCGCTCCCTGGTCGCCGGGCACGAGCACGGAGGCGGTTTCGACGGTAGGGCCCGAGGGCCGCCATGGCGGCAGCAGATGGCGCTGGATGGTTGTGGCGATCGTATGCTCCCGGGTGTAATGCCGGGCGTCATTGATGCACAGGGCCGTGTAGTCAGCCACCTCCTTGGCGAGGGCGACATCCTTTTCATCGAAGCCACCAGCGTGCTCCGTTCGATACAGGCTGATCAGACCGATCACGGTGCCGTACAGCGTCAGAGGCATGACGAGAAGTGCGCGGACCCCGGAGGCGCGGATCGCGCGGGCACGCAGGGGGTCGGCCGCCAGCCAGGGCGTGTCAGGACCTAGGGGGACAACGCGAGGCTTGAGGTCGGCCAGAGTTTGTGCGTAGGGGGTCGGGAACGGCAGGGCGCGCACGTCATTCACCGGATGCGCCTGCACCTGCTGCTCGACATCCCCGTGCCGAAAGGCCACGCGGCGCAACGGGACACCCTGATCGAGAGGAGCGAGCGGGGGTTCCTCACCCCGCACCACGGCATCCACCACTTCCACCACGGCAGCGTCTGCGAAGCCTGGTACGAGGGCGTCGACCAAGTCGCGGCAGGTGGCCAACACGTCGAGGGTCTGTCCCACCCGCTTCCGTACCGAGTCCCAGACACACAGACTGGCAAGCGCCCGCTCACGGTCGCCGGCAGCAACCAGCACTGCCGCCACCCCCAGAATCGCACCGTGCCGGTCCTCCAGGCGGAATGCCGAGACGTCCATGATGCGCGGTCGGCCCGAAACACCCCTGGGAGACACGTACACCACGCGCTCCGGGGAGTGCGCCCCGCTGTCCAGCACCGCGCGGAGGATCGCTGCCACCTCGCCGGCGGGCGAGAACTCGTAGGCGTCGGTGAGTCGGCGCCCAAGGATCCGTTCCAGGGTCCCGCCGCACATCGTCTGTGCGGCGATGTTCGCCGCCACTATCCGCAACCCCGTGTCCAGAACGTACAGGCCAACCGGTACCCGGGTGAACAAGGCCTCAAGCACCACGGTGCCACCATCAGGCGCTGGTGCTCCGTTCGCCGGCGCCTGGAAGAGGCCCCAGACCAAAGAGCCGTCCTGACGTGGCAGGGGCCGCACCCGCAAGTCTTTGGCGACAACGTGGCCGCTCGCGTCGTACAGCGCCACTTCATCTCGGCCCGGTTCCGCTTGCTGGTCAGCCACAGCTGCTGTGTGGGCCAGCCAAGGCGTGATGGACCGCCCGAGCACCTCATCCGCTCCACGCCCCAGCAATGCCTCTGCCTCGCGGCTCCACTGCACCACGATGCCCGAGCCGTCCACGACCATCAGCGGATCATCGCCTGCCACGGCAATCACCTCTTCCCCTCCCAGCCTGCCCTCACTCACCCTGCGGCGCGCCTCGGCCAAAGCCGCAACCAGGCAACCCGACCCCCCGCAGGCCGACGAAGGTGGTTCCTCCAGATCCCGCGGACCTGCGCCCGCCCCAGCGGAGGTACCCCGGCCCGCAGTGAACGCCCACCTGGCGGCGAGACAGTGCCGGATGGTGTGGACCGAGGGCCGCAGCAGCGGTCCGGGGATCAGCCAGCGTCCTCGCTCTCTGCGGTGATCTGGTCTTTGGGGAACCGACGGAATGCGCTGGCAGGCACTACACCCGCGCCTTGGAAGCTCGTTTCCCGCGAACAGGTAGATCATTTCCCATCACGAAGGTGAGCCGCTGGTCCAGCTTCGCCCCAGGTGTCTCGATCTCGGGCTGGTGGCAGTCCGGGGTATGCGAGATCTCGTCCGCCGACGGCGGCGGGCAGGGCGCCGACACGTTGGCCTGGCCGAGCTCGGGACCGTCCTCCAGCGCTATTGGTCCGTGCTGCTGTCGCCCTCGCCATCCGACACCTCTCGCTGGGGCTTGGTCTCGCCCTGAGCGGAAGCGTCCTTCTCCTGCTCGTCCAGCAGCAGCTCCAGGAGCGCAGCGTCTGCCTTACGCTGGTCCTCCTTCGTCAGTTCAGCGGGTGCGTTGCTGTAGGCGGTGTACCGATCGGGATGAATGATGTTGGCGGCCCTCAAGGTGAACGTCAGAAGCCGGCGCCACCCTTTGCGGTGGCCTACCCTCACGTGAATTTGGACCGTGTAGTCACGGGCCTCCGAAACGAATCCCGGAAACGGTGCTTCGAACTCGATGAAGAGTTGTTGTGCTTCTCTGCCGGCCACAGCGAAACCTGCTGGCAACTTCAATTCCTCGTCCGGTCCGGGGCTGAGACGAGATGGTGAAGACGTCCACAGGAGTGGTAGGTGAGAGGCAGGCTCATCAGGGAAGGTGAGCATGAGATCCTGTACGACTATCGTCTTGGCGCCGGTGTTGTGAAGGACGAGCGGAAGCCGCAGGCGAGCCTGCGAGCTGTTGGCAATCGCCGCAAAGGAATGAGGCTCCCATGACTTCAGGCGCCCCTGTCTGGCGTTGAGCCACCAGAAGGAGGCGACGGTGAAGACCAATGCGCAGACCGACACAACGGCCGCGCCAGAAAGCGACGAGGACGCATTCTGATCAGCAGCGGCCATCACCGGAAACACAAATTCAGTGTGCCAGCCTCAAGGGGGACACGCTAACGTCGCCCATCAGGGAAACCGCAGCTCCGTCATGCCGCCGGTTTGAGGGAGGGGCCTTGCGGGTCGTGTCAGTGGGAGCCAGCGGACGGTCGTCGAGAAACCGAAGCGATGCGGCAGGGGGCGCGTGGTTCTCGGGCGCCGGGTCTCAGCCCGCCGTCAGCTCTGGGAGGGTCAGGGGATGCTGGGTGGGTCAGCTTGGCGCGGAGGCAGACGCACAGGAAGGGCGATGCCTGTTCCCGGACCGGGGGAACGCCCGCGAAGTCGAATGCGTAGTCCAGGCTCGTACTGGCCGACGATCTCGGCTGACGTGGCCCGCCGCCAGATGTGATCGGCGCCGGTGATCAGCGGTTGTGCCTAGTCATGAGGGTGACGAGTGCCCAGGCCAGGTGGGCTGCGGCGGGCGCTCGTCAGCAGGCCCACGATGCGTTCGATTCTCCAGGCCGTGGCAGCGATGAACCATTGAGGCGGGGCAGGAGACGGCCCGCAGGATCATCCAGAGCCGGTGGTCGGCCCAGTCGACGAGCTGGTCGCTTCAGACCGGGTGCGGGCAGCGGCCCTGCAGCGGCGATCTGGCGCCCCGGCTGGTCGCAGATCCAGTCCACTATCCCGTCACGGGGCCAGTCGGCGAAGATCGCCGCGCACTGCAGGCGGACCGCCTGTCATGGCACACCGCGTCGAGAGACATCAGAGCTGTGGGTGACTCTGCCGCGACCCACCTCGGTGAGCCGTAGCTTCAGGGGGAAATCTGGATGGCTTGCTCGGACCAGATCGTCTTGCCGTTCTGGCCATGGCGGCAGCCCCATCGTCCGCCGAGTTGAGCGACGAGGAACAGGCCGCGTCCTCCCTCGTCGGTTGTGCGGGCACGCCGCAGGCGGGGTTGGGTGCTGCTGGAGTCGGTGACCTGGCACACCAGGACGTTGTGGCGAATCAGACGGAGGTCCATCGGCGGACGACCGTAGCGGATGGCATTGGTCACCAGTTCGCTGACGATGAGTTCGGTGGTGAAGAGGAGGTCGTCCAGACCCCACATGGTGAGTTGGCGGGTTACCCACTCTCGAGCCTTGGAGACGGCGGCCAGGTCGGCCGGGATCTCCCAGTGAGCGGTGTCCGCCGCTGGGACGGCGCGGGTGCGGGCCAGCAGCAGGGCCGCGTCGTCGCGCGGGGCCTGGTCTGCCAGGTCGGCGAGGAGAGCCCGGCCGGTTTCGTCCAGGGCACGATCCGGACGGCAGTACGCGGCGAGGGCTTCCGTCAGGCGCGGCAGGCCTTGGCCGATGTCGCGATCGCCCCGTTCGACCAGGCCGTCGGTGTAGAGAGCGAGGATGCTGCCCGGCTCAACGTCGATCACGGTGGTCTCGTACGGCATGCCGCTGAGGGCGAGTGGTGGCCCCGGGGAGATTTCGACTGCTTCGGCGGTCCCGTCGGGCCGGACCAGGACGGGTGGCGGATGCCCGGCACTGGCCATGGCGCAGCGCCTGGTGACCGGGTCGTAGACCGCGTACAGGCATGTGCCGCCGACGATGTGGTGGTCGTCGGGTGGGGCTTCGGCCGCGAGGCGCTGGACCAGGTCCGCGAGCCGGGTGAGCAGCTCGTCCGGTTCGAGTTCCAGGTCCGCGAGCGTCTGGATGGCGGCGCGCAGGCGGCCCATGGTGGTGCTTGCGGGCATGCCGTGGCCGACCACGTCTCCGGCGACAAGGGCAAGCCGGAGAGAGGGCAGAGCAATGGCGTCGTACCAGTCGCCGCTGCTGCCTGCTCCGCCGCCTGCGGGCAGGTAGACGCCGGCGGTCTCGGCTGCCGGGGTGTCGGTCGTGGCCGGGGGGAGGAGGCTCTGCTGCAGCGCCACGGCCGCCCTGCGCTCGCGCGTGTAACGGCGGGCGTTGTCGATGGCGAGCGCTGCCCTCGAGGCGAGCAGCGTCATGAGATCCGCCTCGTCCTCGGTGAACGGGTCGGATCGGCCGCAGCGCCAGACCGATACGCCGCCGAGCGTGAGACCGCGGGCGTGCAACGGTGCCACCATCACCGAATGGCCTTGCTGGGGAATGAGGAATTCGACCAGCCGCGGATCGCCGAGCGCAGCACCGTAGCCGTCAGCGGCGATGAGGCTGGTCTCGCCCTGCTGGAACCTGCGCAGGAGGGGGTGGTCGGGAAAGGGTGGGAAGAGGTCGCCGTGCTCGGTACGGGTCGGCCACACAGTGACTGCCGGCGCCAGGGCCGCGTTGCGCAGACCAAGATCTCCACCGCCCAGATGCTTCGGGGGCTCCTCCCCGTCGAACACGGACTGTGCAAGGTCGACGGTGACGAGATCCCCGAAAGCAGGTACGAGTACGTCCGCAAGCGCTCGTGCGGTGCGCACGACATCCAGGGAACTTCCTACACGCTCGGCCAGCTCACGGGTGAGGTCCAGATGTTGCACATGGTCGCTGTCGACGTACAGGGCCGCGACCCCTGTGGGGCGTCCTCGCGCGTCCTCCAGACGGAAGGCGGACAGCGACAGGGCCCGCCGCCGCGCCGCATCGTGCCGCCAGCTCACGTGCTGGCTCCTGCGGATGACCGGGGCGCCCGTTTCGAGCACCTGACGCAGTACTGCCTCGAGGTTCTCGGCATCCTCGGCGCAGAGCACGTCGCACAGCCGAGTGCCGGGCTGTACTTGACGGCCGTCGAGAGTGCCCGGCATGGCGTTCGTTTGCACCGTGATCAGATCCGTGTCGTGCAGAGCGATAGTGACCCGGTCCTGTGAGGACAGCGCGCGCAGGAGCGCCGCGCCCTGCTCGTGGTCGACGACGTGCTGTGCAGGCGCCGCCAGGACAAGGAACTCCGCGGGGCCTTCCACCGCTGAGGTCCGGAAGGTCACATCGATACTGTCGCCGGACCGGTGCCACAGCCGTACCCGGCCGGATACCGGCATCTCCGTGGCCCTGCGCAGTTCGTCGGGGAGGTCGGCCACCAGTTCCTGTACGGGGCGGCCGCAGACCTCTTCGGCGGTGAACCCCGTCAGGTCCTTCGCCGCCCCGGTCCACCGGAGCACCGTGCCTCGGTCATCGAGCACGGCGGCTGCCACGTACTCGAACGCCTGCGGCCTGCCGCTGGGGCCAGAACCGGATACGCGCATCGTCCCTTGGATGTCGCATGCCGAGTTGTTCTCACTAACAGCTTTTTTGCTCATTTTTCGCACCTTCTTTAGTGGCTCAGGCGATCGCGGCTGTGGAGGGTAGGTCTTGATCGGACCAGACGACCTTGCCGCCCGATATGGAGCGGGAGCCCCACCTGCGGGACAGCTGAGCGACGAGGAAGAGGCCGCGGCCGTTCTCGTCGAGGATGCGGGGATGCCGCGGACGTGGGTGGCTGGTGCCGGCATCGGAGACCTCGCAGGTCAAAACCCGGTGCTGGATGAGCCGTAGGCGGACCGGCCCGCCGCCGTAGCGGATGGCGTTGGTGACCAGTTCGCTGACGATCAGCTCCACGGTGGCTATGAGAGGCTCCATCCCCCATGCGCTGAGCTGACGGGCGGCCAGGTGCCGGGCCGTGCGGACGGCGGCCGGCTCGTTCGGCAGGTCCCAGGACGCGACCCGGGCCGGCTGGAGTGCGCGGGTCCGCGCTAGGAGCAAGGTGACGTCGTCGGAGTGTGTCCGGGCCGGCAAGGTCTCGATCGCTTCCGAGCACAGGTCTTCCAGGGACCGGCCGGATTGTGCCAAGGCGGCGCCCAGGCGGCGCATGCCGACATCGAGGTCGTCGTCGCGGGACTCGACCAGGCCGTCGGTGTAGAACGCGAGCACACTTCCCTCGGGCAGTTCCAGTTCCACGGACTCGAAGGCGAGCACCCCGAGGTCGAGGCCGAGTGGGGCTCCGGCGGGCAGATCGGGGAAGGTGACACGGCCCTGCGGGTCGATGATTGCGGGCGGGGGGTGCCCGGCCCGCGCCATCGTGCACCGCCGGGTGACCGGGTCATAGACGGCGTACAGACAGGTGGCGCCCACCGCCGCGGGGACCTGGTCCGGGTCGTCGGCGTCTGCCTCGTTTTCCTCGTTCAGCCGCTGGACCGTGTCATCGAGGTGCGCCAGCAGTTCGTCGGGGGGCAGGTCCAGGTCCGCGAGCGTGCGCAAGGCGGTGCGCAGCCTGCCCATGGTCGCCGCGGCGTGGATCCCGTGTCCGACCACGTCGCCAACGACGAGGGCCACCCGGGCGCCGGACAGCCCGATCACATCGAACCAGTCACCTCCCACGCCGTGGTCCATGTCGGCCGGCACGTAGCGCGAGGCCACCTCGACGGCGGCGCCGCCTCGCACATGGTGGGGGAGCAGGTCGCGTTGGAGAGTGAGAGCCGCGGTGCGCTCGCGCGCGTACCGTAGGGCGTTGTCCAGGCAGAGCGCGGCGCGGGTGACGAGCTCCTCGGCGAGGAGCAGGTCGTCCTCCTGGAACGGCGTCTGTTCCTCGGAGCGGCCGAACAGCGCCAGTCCCAGCACGCAGCGCCGCGAACGGATGGGTACGACCATCAAAGAGTGGACCCCGGTGTCACGGACCTTCTGCGCCCGCACCGGGTCGTGGTCGACCCAGGGGCTGGCGGTGTTCAGTACCGGTTCCAGGTGAGAGCTGCCCGTGCGCAGGGCATTGGCGAAGGACGAGGCCGGGTGGACGTGGACCACCTCTTCGCGCATCCACGGCAACTCCGGGACTTCTGGGTCGATGGTGGCCAGACCGGCACGGCGCAGCAGAGGGGGGCGACCGCTCGTCGTGCCGATCCGCACCGAGGGCTCCATAACGAACGGAACCGACTCCACCAGGTCGACGATGGCGTGGTCGGCCAGCAGGGGCACGGTAAGGTCGGCCAGTTCCTGCCCGGTCTGCATGACGTCGAGGGTGCTGCCGATGCGCGTGCTGGCTTCGCTGAGGATGGCAAGGCGCTCGCGCGCCCGCCGGTTGCCGGTGACATCCACGCTCATGGAGCACACCCCCAGTGGCTTGCCGTCCGCTTCCTGGAGGCAGAAGAACGAGGCCGAGAACACGTGCTCCCGGGGCCGATCGGTCGGCGGCCACGCCCGGTACTCGTGGACCATGGTGGTGCCGCTCTCCAGCACCTGCCGCATCACCACCTCGAGCGCTTCGGCTTCGAAACCGGGCAGCGAATCCTTCAGACGGCGCCCGAACCGTCGCTCATGAGGAATGCCGTCGTGGAGTTCCATGGCGTCGTTCACCCACGTGCAGCGCAACTGCAGGTCACGAACGACGATGCCGATCGGTGCGTGGGCGAGCAGCGACTCGCGTAGCGATCCGTTCATCGCTCCCGAGGAGAGCGCGCCTATGTCGGTCACTGATACCAGCCACCGAAGGCTTTCGTTCCCTCCCCACAGCAACGAGACCCGCAGAGTCAATGTGAGCGTGTGGCCGCCGCGGTGGCGGACCGTCATGGTGCCGGACCAGCCACCCTGGGCACGGCACTGCTCGGCGAGCGCTGTGGCCCTCAGAGCGTCCTCGGAGGACGGCAGTACGTGTGCCGCGGGCCGGCCCACCATCTCCCTGGCCGAGAACCCGACCAGCTGCTCGGCGGCCAGCGTCCACCCGACCACCGTCCCCTCCGCATCGATCATGGCGATCGCCGCGTTGGGTGTCTCGCTCGGGTTCACCAGCTCAGCGAGTTCCGATTGATTGGTATTCATTACGGTTCATCCATTCCGGTGCGTAGGTGTGGGGGAGTGTTGGCGTGCGGTGTGGTACCCCGATCCGCAGGACGGCAGCGGCGGCAGGCAAGCGCGGTATCGGACCGGGGCTCGAACGTCCCGTGGCGTGCGAGGGACGGCGCAATGCCCCCATACCGGCACAGAACCCATCAGCACGGCATCTATCAGCGTGTTACGGTATTTCTGATGAAAGCATCATCTATGACCGCTTTGTCGTCAAGAGAATCGCAAAATTGATCAGGTGATCAGATGTGTGCGACGGGCCACCTCGGCGAGGGGCGTCGACCGCAGTCGACGGCCGGGCTCGTCAGTGCACTGATGAGGTCATCAGAACTGCTGCTATCTACGGTGCATGCCGATGTCAGTTCCACTCAGCAATCGATTCGAACGCCGTCGTTCCGAGACCCGGCAGGCACTCGTCCGCGCCGCGCGGCAGATCCTGGCCGAGTCCGGCGACACCAGCGCCAGCATCCGTGCCATCGCGGAGCGCGCGGACGTGGGCTTCGGCTCCTTCTACAACCACTTCGGCTCCAAGCCGGACCTGTTCGACGCGGCCGTGGACGATGCAATGGAGGAGTTCGCCCAAGCCATCGATGAACGCCTGCGCGGCGTCGACGATCCCGCCGAGCGCCTCGCTGGAGGTTTGCGGCTCAGCGCACGTTTGGCCGAGTCACACCCGGAGATCATGCGGATCCTGTGCCACAGCGAGCTCGGCCGCATATGCGCCGGCAGCGGACTGGCTCCGCGCGCGAGGCGCGACGTGGAGCAGGGCAGCGCATCGGGCCGCTTCACCGTAGTCGACCCGGTCATCGCCCTGTCCGCGCTCAACGGCAGCCTGCTGGCGCTTCTGGAGCTGTGGTTCAGCAAGCCCGAGGTCGACATCGACCAGGCCGCAGGCACCATGGCCGAGATGCTCCTGCACATGCTCGGCCTCTCCCCGGATGAGGCCCGCGATGTCGCCTGGGGTCCCCTTTCCGCTGCAGCGTGAAGAGGACCTTATGTCCGCGCACCGGCGGACCAGGGCCGACTGCGTACCGCGCGCAGAGTAGCCCGAGGCAGCCCGAGTGCGGTGATCTTACGAGCGGGATACGGGGCAGACCGTCACTCTTGCCTGCTGTCCCGGGTGCCGCCACGCAGCCTCATGGTTCGATGGTCAGGTGGTGGGGGCCGCGGAGCATGGCGTTCTGCTGGTACGGGGGCGGGTCCTCGACCAGGCGGGCCGTGCCGAGGCGGGGGATCAGCGCGCCGAGCGCGGCCTGGGCCTCGATGCGCGCGAGCGGTGCAGCGTGACACAGGTGGATGCCGCCGCCGAAGCCGAGGTGCTGGTTGTCCGGGCGGGTGCGGCGCCCGGCCGGTGGCGGGGAACCCGTACCCGTAGCGTTCGGGGACTGATCCGGCACCGCACGGGAGTCGGCAGGGTGACGGCTTCACCGTCCAGCCCGACGGGGACGACCGGGGCGTCGGCATCGACGACAACCTCTTCAGAGGTGGCCAGATTGGTCAGGCCGTGCGTCTGCCCACCTCGCATCCGGGCGGCCATCTCGGCGGGCGTCTCCGCCCTGGCGGCCAGTACCCCCAGGAGTCCGGAGTCCAGTTGCGCACGCCTGCCAAGCCCGGTCGTGTCATCGGCCCGGTAGGGGTTGTTGCTTACGAGTACGGCATCAGGCCGGTCCACAGTGAGCAGCCCGGCGCGTACCACCAGCTCCGGGCCCTCGTGGCGGGCCAGGAATTCCGGGAGTATCCGCACCACGGTGCCGATCTTGTCCTCCCGATAGGCCGGGTCCTGCACCAGGGCGGCATAGGCACAGAACGACACGTTGTTGACGAACACTCGCTCGCCGGCGAACCCGAGATCCACGCACAGTTCGACGCCGTCCGTGAGGGCCTGCAGCGCGGCCGAAGGGTCGTCACGGTCCAGGCCGAGGTCCATCGCGAAGTGGTTGCGGGTACCGGCCGGAATGACCACGAAAGGAAGACCGTTCTTCGCAG
Source organism: Streptomyces sp. NPDC002619 (assembly GCF_042889305.1). Taxonomy (NCBI): domain Bacteria; kingdom Bacillati; phylum Actinomycetota; class Actinomycetes; order Kitasatosporales; family Streptomycetaceae; genus Streptomyces; species Streptomyces sp. NPDC002619. The sequence continues at coordinate 21,183 of NZ_JBIAQV010000054.1, forward strand.
CCACCCCGGCGACAAGTGCCTGCGTGCCGTCTCCGCCGGCCCCCCCAGCAGATCCGCACCGTCATCCACCGCGCGTCGGGCGACGGTCGCGAGGTCCTGGGGCCGGGAAGGATCGAGCAGGAGAACCTGAGCCCCCAACGCACGGGCCTTGCCCGCGATCCGGAACCGGCTCGCCTTCCCTCCTCCCGAACGGGGATTCACGATCAGAAACGGCCGCCGCGCAGCTGTCACCGGTCGGAACGCGTTCTCGGTCATGGCAAGCAGCGACAGGCCGCGTTCATCAGCCCGGCGCACGTCACAGTCACAGGCGTCGGCACATCTGCCGCTACCACGCCCGCTGCTGACTGTGCCGTCCGCCACCGGCCCGGTCCAGCGATCGCACCGGCCACCGCCTCCATGACGACTCCTCCGACAGTTACGGCCTACGGCACCAGCCCGGTCACCTTGATGACAGTACTCACGGGTGGGGGGTGATGACGGCGCGTCCTTGGATCTTGCCGTCGTGCAGGCGCTGGTATGCCTCGTTGGCACGTTCCAAGGGGAAGTGCTCGACCAGCATCTTGATCTTTTGCTGCTGGGCGAGGGTGATCACTTCCATCAGTTCGGGAAGGGAGCCCCAGTAGGGCGAGGCGACCGAGCACTCGTGCGGCGGGCTCGAGAAGTTGACGGGCAGGGCTCCGCTGCCGAGACCGACGATGGTCAGGTGGCCAAGCATCCTGGCCACCTGAGCAGCCATGCGCAGAGTCGGGTCTATGCCGACCATGTCCAGCACGAGCTGTGCGCCCTGCTGCTCCGTCATGTCCTTGATGTGCGTGACCGCCTCCTCGCCCGAGAGCAGCACCTCGTCCGCGCCCATGCGCTTGGCGGCTTCCAGCTTTCCGGCATCGGTGTCTACGGCGACAACGGTGGTCGCCGCGCTGAGCGCTCGCACCATCTGGATGGCCATCTGGCCCAGACCGCCCACCCCGATCACCACCGCGGTCGAGCCCGGCCCCAGCAGGTGCACCGATCGCTTGACGGCGTGATAGCTGGTCAGCCCCGCGTCGCTGAGCGGGGCGGCCTGGCGGGGGTCGAGTGTGCCCAGCGGAATCAGGAATCGCGCCGCCGGGACCAGCAGGTGCTCAGCCATTCCGCCGTCGTGACCGCCTCCCAGGCCCCCGCCCTGACCACTGACCTTCTGGCAGTAGTTCTCCCGGCCCTCCCGGCAGTTGGCGCACACCCCACAGCCCCAGGGGCCGTAGACCATCACAGGGTCTCCCGGCGCGAACCCGGTGACACCCGGTCCCAGCTTCTCCACCCATCCCGCATTCTCATGGCCGAGCGTGAAGGGTAGTTCCGTGGCGAACCCGGGTGGTGGTCCGGGTGCCTCCATGATGTGCAGATCCGAGTGGCACGCACCGGCACCCCCGACCTTCACCAGGACCTGCCCCGGCCCGGGCTCGGGCACCGGCACCTCGCGCAGCTCGGGCGGTTGCTGCCATCCGACTAGCTGAAAAGCCCGCATAGCGATCCTTCACGCATGCCGAGTCAGTCGCGGATCCCGTCGATGTCGACCAGGAGGTGGCGCGGGCCGCGGAAGATCTGGTTGTGGCGGTACGGCGGTGGGTCCTCTACGAGCCGGGGGTTTTCCACCCGGCGGACGAACTCGTCGACCGCGACCTGGACCTCGAGCCGCGCGAGCGGAGCGCCGAAGCAGAAGTGGATGCCCTGGCTGAACCCAAGGTGCTGGTTGTCCCGGCGTTCGAGGTCAAGCTCGTCGGGGTTGGCAAACCGCTTCGGGTCGCGGTTCGCCGAGCCGTATGCCAGGAAGATCGGCGCGCCCTTCGGGATGGTGGTGCCTGCGATGTCGATGTCTTCCACGGCGGAGCGGGTGTGCCAGAACTGGACCGACGACTCGAAGCGCAGCAACTCCTCGACCCCGGGCACGATCAGCTCGGGCCGGCGGCGCAGCTTCTCGAGCGCGTCTGGGTGCCGCAGCAGGGTGAGCACGCTGTGAGCGATGAGATTGACCGTGGTTTCATGCCCGGCGAAGATCAGGAGCAAGGCATTGCTCACGAGCACGCCCTTGGACATCCCTCCCTCCGGGCCGTCCTCGTTCACCATCGCCGAGAGCATGCCCGGGCCGGGCTGCTGGGCGTACCGGTCGAGCAGCTCAGCTGCGAACTGCCCGAACTCGTTCACGGCCTGGCGACCCCCGGCCAGTCGGCTCTGCATCTCCTCGGAGGCAGCCTCGGGGCCGAAATCCAAGGCGTCCAGGGCCGTCTCGATCCAGCTGTGGAAGCGTGGCTCGTCTTCCAGTGGCACGCCCAGGACTTTGCAGATCACGGTCACCGGCAGGGGATAGGCGAACTCGTCGACGGCATCGATCCGGGTCTTGCCCTGCATGTTGTCCAGCAGGCCGTCCACTATGCGGCGGATCTCGGGTTCCAGCTCGGAGATCAGGTGAGGGGAATGGGGCGGGCCGACGAAATGCGGCGTCATCGTCCGGCGATCTCGATCGTGCTCGGGTGGATCCTGGGTGATGATGTTCGGCTCCAATGAGATGACCGCCTCCGTGATCGGCTCGGCCTCCGCCGAGCCCTCGGCCGGGGCCACAACCGGGACGGGGAGCTTCCTGATATCCGAACTGACCCGGGGGTCGTGCAGCAGCGCGACGATCTCTTGGTAGGTACTGACGACGTAGGTGCCGTCCGGCTGCCGCGCCACCGGTGTCCTGCGGAGTTCCTCGTAGAACGGGTACGGATTGGCGCGGTTGGCGTAGCGAAGGGCCTGCTGCCAGGGGGTTTCCTCGACCATGAGGCTCCCCTCCTTCTTCCTGTCGATGCTGTCCGCTTGCAGGCCCATCCGGCGGGCGCGTCAACGAGGGCGAGACCGGAACTCGGCCCTCCGCTCGCTCGGGTCGTGGCCGGTCAGGACGACGTCGGGGATCGCCGTCGGGACGCCGGGTTGCGGGAACTCGGCCGGGATCGGCTTCATGTCGGGGGGCTGGTCCCAGCCCGGCGGCGGAGGCGGGAACGGACCCGAGTGCTCGATCAGCTTCCCGTAGTACTCCAGCCACTTGCCGTGATCGAAGGTGACGGCGGCGACGATGCGGCCCCGGCGACCGTAGGCGGCGGCGAAGTGGCGCTCCTTGACGGACCCCTGCGTGAAGACGATCTCGTCGCCGAAAGGCGGCACGCCGACGGACTTGATGTTGACGCCGAACTGACCGGACCAGAAGCCGGGCAGCAACAGATGCGGGCGGTAGTGGGGCTCGAGGTTCACCATGTTGTGGGCCGCGGCCTCGGCGCCGAGAACGGCATTGTCCCAGTGCTCCATCGCGAGGAACTGGTACTCGTACAGCACGTGGGGCGCGCGCGCCACGTCCCCTGCCACGTAGATGCTGTCGGTGACCACGCCGTTGATGTCGAAGGCGCGACCGCCGGCGTCGCAACCGACGCCCCAGAAACCGGACGCCAGCCCGGCTCCCTCCAGCCATTCCACGTTGCGGATCGATCCGAGCGAGGCCACCACCACGTCGGCGTCGATGGTGGTTCCGTCCGAGAGATGAGCACGTCGTACGTGTCCGCCGGAGTCGTCCTCCAGTGACGACACGCCCAGCCCGCAGCGCAGGTCCACGCCGTGGTCGCGCTGCATTTCCGCGGCGATCTCACCGATCACCCCGCCGAGCGCGCCGACCAGCGGCCCCGAGCCCCGCTCGACGACGGTCACCGGGAGATCGAGTTCCCGGCAGACGGAGGCCACTTCCGAGCCGATGAACCCCGCGCCGATGACCATGACCCGCGACGGCGGCGCGGCCAGCGCCTTTTGCAGCTGTGCGGCATCACCACGCGAGCGCAGCGTGTAGACCCCGTCCAGGGCGGCCTCGTCCGGGTTCGGCCACTGTCGCGCGCGGGTGCCCGTGGCGATCAGCAACCGGTCGTACGGGATCTGCTCGCCGTCGGCCAGGCGCACCTGCTTGGCGGCCCGGTCCAACCCGGTGGCGGCCACCCCGAGCCGCCACTCCGCATTGACTTCTCGCAGGCGGGGCAGCTTGGTGTGGTCGGCCGGTACCCAGCCTTTGAGTACCTGCTTGGACAGCGGGGGACGGTCGTAGGGCTCGTACGGCTCGTCCCCGATGATGGTCAGAGACCCGGTGAAGCCCTCCTCACGCAGGGCTTCGGCGGCCCGCAGTCCGGCCAGGGACGCACCGACGATGACGATGCGGCCGTTGGCTCTGAACTCGCGCACCAGCCCTGCGACTGTTGCCGGCACGGTCATGACGTCGCGCTCCCCTCCGCGCCGTCCAAGCGGTCGGTCACGATCGCCTGCACCGGACACGCCGCAGCGGCTCGCTCAACCTGCAGGCGCCGCTCGTCATCGGGGTTCGGCTCGTAGGTGAGCGCCTCCTGGCCAGTCAATCTGAAGACCTCGTGCGCCAAATACACGCATTGTGCGTATCCCTGGCACCGATTCAGGTCCACGGCGATCCGCATGGGCAGACTCCTTCCGATCTGCCGCCCAGCTGGACAGCCCACCCGTCGCCCCCGCCGACGCCACCGGCTGAGCACCCGTATGTTCGATCTTCTTCGCCACGGCGGTACCTTCGCGGTGACGCTTACTGCCGGTGAGCTTCACGGTCCCGAGGTCGCGGTACACATCCGATGGCGTCGGCATCAAGGTTTGCCCCGGCCGTTCCGCCCTGAAAAAAATGCTCGCCCCGTCTTCCGACGCAAATCCGCTGTTACGGACGACAACTCTCAGGGCAGTTCTCGTTCTTGATCACTGACCGGTTCATGCACGTCCCGTGGGGCTTGCTTCCGGAGTGCCTGCCCGCATGGAAGCGGCCACCATGATCATGAGCGTTTGTGGAGACAATACGGCCCCGGCCGACCGAGCCGGCTGAAAGCCATACGGATCGTCGGCTTCGGCCACTCGACGACCGTGAGCCCGCAGCCTGCAGGTCACGCACCGCCTGCGGGGCCGGGGCTCTGGGAGGTCACGCAGTGCATGCCGGTGCGCACAAATCCTGACTATCTGCTGGCCAGGGCTTCGGCCTCCGCACGGGCCAGCAACGCTTCCAATGAAGCGGATTCCGCCTCCAGGATCGCTGAGGCGGCGTAGTCGATCGCGAACGACGCATAGTCCTCAGCATCCTCCGCGTTGTGCTCGGCGCGCTTCACGTCATGCTCGTCCTTGCGCTCCTGAAAACGGATCTTGGCCGTCGCTACATGCTCCTGCCATTTGTTCCTTGCCTCATCCAGCGACGCAGCGGCAGCGGCCTTCTGTTCGGCTGCCTCACGGCGGAGTTCCTCTGCCCGCTGTTCCGCCTCCTGCTGAGCCTGTTCGACCGCAGCCGACAACTGCTCCCGGTTCTTGGTGATGGCACTCTGCACCTGCTCTTGCGCGTGCTTCGCCCGATCCGTCAATTGGGTGATGCGGCCCGTCGTCTCCGTCATGGCCCTACCTTTCCGATTGCTCGCAAAAGGGTCCTTATCAACTCCAACACATACGTCAGGAGGCCGCCATACGGGTGGCGACACAGACTGTTCCCAGGCTGGTCGGGTTCCCGGAAGAACCTCACCACCGCCCGCAGCGACCACCGCCGCAATCCACGCTTCCGCCAAGGGGAAACGCGGCCACCGGCGGACGGGGCCTGGACTTCGCCTTCGACTGCGCAGGCGTGCCCATCGTCCGCGAGCAGGCCGCCTCTGTGCTCGGCCCTGAACGGCTCCCTGATCCTGGTGGGCATCATGCCCCAGCCGCTCACCATCAGCGAGGGCCTGACCTTGAACTACCTGCGCAAGCAGGTGCGTGGGCACTACGGCGGCTTTCCCGGCGTCCGTCAGCGGGCTGGTGCGGCTGACCGCAGCTGGCCGTCTCGACCTGGCTCCCTCCCTTACCGACCACATCCCGCTCGCCGACGCCGTCAACCGGCCGGAGAACAAGATCGTCGACCCCGATTCGTCCCCTGACACCTGAACACAAAGTTCAGCGAAGCCACCTCGGGCAGGGGTGAGTGGGCGCCCGTGGTCCCCAGAACACCGGCGCCCACGGCGAGCGGCGAAACCGGGGCGTCAGAACCCTGTGCCGGGCCGAGGGCGCCGCAACCCGGTCGCGGCGGTCAGTGCTGGGGGTGTGGCTGAGAGCGGAACAGAGGCCGTCGTTCGGCGGCGGCGCCGGGAGCCAGGCGGCCGACTTCGACGCGCATCCTGACGGCGTGGAATACCTCAACCACCCCAAGGACTATGGCCATGATGCCCGTGGCCAGGGTGAGCGCGGCGATCGAGGTGAACGGCGAGACGATCAGTACGATGCCCGCCAGCATGCCGATGATCCCGGAGAACAGCATCCAGCCACGCGCCGGCATGGCCGGGGCGGAGGCAGCCGTGGCCGTCGTCGTGGTGCCGCGCAGCAGCCAGCTGAAGCCGATCCACAGGGCGAGCAGCAGGATCGACTGCAGGGTGCCCCGGAAGCAGATCAGCCCGAGCAGGACGGAGAGCGCCCCCGTGAGGAAATGCAGTGCCCGAAGATGCCGGGGGACGTGAGTGCCGAAGGCGGCGGCCAGTTGGAAGACTCCGGTGACCAGCAGGTAGATGCCGAAGAGCACGCCGACGACCCGCAGCGTCTCTTTCGGCCAGGCAAGGACCACGACGCCCAGGGCTATGGCAGCCAGGCCCGTGGTGAGAAGGATCTGCCAGCCCATGTTCGCCAGGGCACCCAGGCTTTCGGTGACGGAGGCGTCTTGTGGCTCTGTGCCGCGCGGGCGCGGAGGGCCGGTGCCTGATGTGGAGTCGGAGGGAGATGGCATACCGTCTCATCCTTCCAGGAACAGCGTGGTCGGATCGGTTCACTTCCATCGTCCCCCCGCCCAGGCATGTATCGCCCGGCGAGGGTGGGTCGGTGGTAAGTCCCCACGAGTACGAATCAACCCCTGCCCAGGTCGGATAAAGAGCCGGTACCAGAATGTGAGAGCTTTCTGCTCGATGCCGATCTGGGCGGCAACGGGGGCGACCGGGCTCCCGGGGGTGGTCCGGGTGCTCCTCCGCGATGCGGACTCAGCCGCCGTCACGGTGGTTCCGTGGCCACGGTTGTGGCGCCCCCGGCTGCCCGGCCGCGGCTGCACAGCATGGGTGTCCAGGCTGTCACGGCGGCCGCGAGGTCGTCTCCGCACGTCCTGCCGGGGCGGGGCCGGGCCGCGGTGGCGAGCACGACCCGGTCGGGACGGAGCAGGACGGCACCCGCGGTGCCCATCCAGTGGACCAGTGCGCTTGTGCCCGGATCGGCACCAAGGTCGGGGCTGCCTGTGCCGGGGGCCGGTCGCCGGGTGTTTTGCAACTGGATGACGCGGGCGTCCAGCGCTCGTACCAGCGCGTACAGGGCCGGGCTGAGCGGCGCGGTGGCCAGGAGCGCGAAGTCTTCGCGGAGCAGGTCGTCCAGCGGGCGTGGGGTGCCGTCGGTGTCGGGGACCAGGGGCTGGGGGCACAGGGTCCCGGGGCGCGGGTGGCCGAGGCGGCGGCGGGAGCTGACCAGGGGGCCCGGCCTCAGCGGTGGGCTGACAACGGACAGCACGCGATCGGAGGCGCCCGGCAGGCGGGCGATGGCGGGCAGGAAGGCATTGCGGGCCAGTGCGGTGCCCGTTCCGCCCCCGGTCATGAGAGCGCCGACGCCCACGGCGGTGCGGATCAGCTGCCGTGCGTGTCGGTGGCGTTCGGCTTGGTAGCTGTTCAGCAGGGCCTCGTTCGCGCGGCCGGTCAGGACGCGGGCGAGCTTCCATGCGAGGTTCTGGGCGTCGCGCATACCCGCGCCCATCCCTTGCCCGATGAAGGGCGGCGTGAGGTGGGCGGCGTCGCCGAGCAGGAAGACGCGGCCCTTGTGCCAGAGGTCGGCGACCTGGGCTCGGAAGGTGTACGAGGCGGTGCGCAGGACGTGCAGTTCGTCCTCGGAGATGCCCGGCGTCCAGGGGGCGATCAGCGCGAGCAGACGCCCCCGGTCGGTGAGCTCCTCCGGCTGCTCGCCGGCGCGCAGGCGGAACTCCCAGCGGTAGCGGTCCTCGCCGACGCGCATGTAGGTGGCCGCACGCTGCGGGTCGCATACCTGGTGGACGCCGTCCCAGGCGGGCAGCGGCCGGCGGCAGCGGACGTCGACGACCAGCCACTGCTGGGCGGTGGCGAGGTCCTGCATCCGGGAGCCGATGGAGGCGCGGACCAGGCTGTTGGCGCCGTCGCACCCCAGGACCGCGTCGGTCAGGAGCGTGTGGGAGCCACCGGTGTCCTCGTCCCGGAAGGAGACCTCCACCGGAGCGCCGCTGTGCGGGGGCGGGGTCACGGCGGTGACCTCGATTCCTCCGCGCAGCGTCACCAGGGGGTGGTTTGTGAGGTTGTCCCGGAGCAACTGCTCGAGTTCGGGCTGGTCGAACATGTTGGCCTGGGGAAAGCCGTGCCGGCCGCAGGGGTTGTCGCGCAGGAACTCGGCCAGCACCCGGTGGGAGCCGTCCAGCAGCCGCATACCGCGGGCGGGGCGGCTGATCTCGCTGAACGTCTCATGGATGCCCATGGCCTGGAGGATGCGGTGCACCTCGTCGTCCAGGTGGACGGCGCGCGGCAGTGGATACGGGGCGCGGTGGCGCTCCAGGACCAGGGCGGGCACGCCGTGGCGGGCGAGGAGGGTGGCGACGGTCAGCCCGGTGGGCCCGGCACCGATCACCACGACGGGCACGTGCTCGGGGGCGGTCACTTGCTCAGGGCTCTCATCAGGCCCAGCAGACGGGCGCGGTCGATTTCGTTGTCCTCGCGCAGCGCGGAGATCGCCTGGAGGAGCATGCCCGGCGACGGGGTGGTGCCGAGGAAGTCCCGGGTGGCGGGCGGGCCCCACTGGGCCAGGCCGGAGGCGGACATGGCGGCCCAGCCGGGTTCCAGCGTGTTGTCGAAGACGTCGCCGTCGGCGTAGTGCTCCATCATGAAGCGGTCGGGGTCACGCCAGTAGTCGAAGATCTGGCTGCCTTGGATGTGTCGGCCGATGCCCCAGGAGCGGTGGTAGCCGCGCTCGCGCAGGTACTGGCCGCCGGCGGCCAGCGTGTCCAGGTCGGCGACCTGATAGGCGGAGTGGACATAGCCCGTGTCGGGGCCCAGGTGCATGGCCAGGGTGTGGTGGTCGGCGGGTTCGCTGCCGCGGTCGCAGCGGATGAAGGCCATGGTGGGGCCGCGGTCGCGCTGCCCGTCCAGATAGAGGAAGTCACTGACGATCAGGCCGAGGTGCTGCAGATACCAGTCCAGGGCGCGCCGGAAGACCCGGGTGGACAACACGACGTGGCCCAGGCGCTGCACCTGGGAGGGTATGCGGGGCGGGCGCTGGGTGGCGTTGACCCGGGCGGCTGCGGGAGTGGTGCCGGTGTTGAGGACCAGGGTCTGTTGCAGCGGTTGTGCGGGCTCCTCCGTGACGCCGTGCACGACGCGCACCGGGATGCCGGAGGGGTCGAGCAGGTCCACGGCGCGGCCTCGGCCGTACTCGGTGAGGGTCCGGACCTTGTGGCCTGTGGCACGGGCCAGCCGGTCGAGGTCGGCGGCGTCGGCAGCCTGGAAGGCGGGGCCGATGAACCGGGAGGCGGGGCCGCGGCGGATCACCAGGCAGTGGGTGCCGGCCATGGCGCCGCGAAGGTAGAGGGCGTCATCGGTACGGGCGGCGGTGGTCAGGCCGAAGTCGTGGGCGAAGGTCTCGGCGCGGTCCAGGTCGGGCTTGGTGAACTCCAGCCAGGCCAGGTCGATCACCTTGATGACGGGCTGAGTCGCGCGGCCGGGGTGTTCCCCGCGCAGGGCGCCCTGTTCGCTGTGCAGGCCCTGGTGGGCGTCGGCGGCGGGGGCGGGGGTCGGGTCGTTCATGGCGTGTCCCTTCGGCGGCTTCCCGCGACTGCTTTGGTGCGGCAGTGTCGCGAGATCCAAGAGGCGAGTGCGGGGTGGGAAGGGTGGGGCGCGGCCCCGCCGACCGTGGCAGCGGTCGGCGGAGCGGGTGGCACCAGCCGCGGCGAATTCCCCTACCGGGCCAGCAGGGTGTCGAGTGCGGTGGTGAGTTCGGCGACCGGGTCGGTGGCCGCGCCCTGGGCACGCCAGCCGATGAAGCGGTCCGGGCGCACCAGGACGGCGCCGTGCGGGCTGTGCTCGCGTGCGGCGGTCCAGGTGGAGCGCAGGTCGCGGAAGTCGCCGTCGAGGTGGCCGACCCGGATCGCGTCCAGCGGCAGCCCGCTCTGGGCGGCGATCTTCTCTGCGGCCTCGCACCAGGCCTGGCCGTCCTCCCCGGCGATCAGCAGGAAGCGGCCGGGGCGGACCAGGCGGGCCAGGGCCACGCGGTTGGCGTCGAGGTCCTCCAGCCAGGCGTGGGGCAGCGGGTGTCCGGGGCGGGCGGCGGGCCTGTAGACGCGGACGGGGTCGGCGTTTTCGGGTGCGGGAGTGCCGTCGGGGACGATGGCCGCGGAGTCGTAGGTGTAGCCGAACTCGATGCCCAGTTCGTTGAATTCCATGGACTGGGCGGCCACGGTGGTCAGGAAGGTGCGGCGGAAGTCGATGTCGGCGGGGTCCTCGCTCCACAGGCGGCGGGCCTGCCGCCAGTTCTCCTCCTCACCGGCCTGCGGCCCGCCGCCGAAGAGGGCGTTGATCGCGATGTGGTTCATGGCGTTCTCCAGCGAACGCTGAACATTGGCGGCGTCCGACGGGCGCCGCTCGGCCCCGTAGGTGTCCAGCAGGGCGTCGCCGGCATGGCCGTTCAGCACGGCGGCGAGCTTCCAGGTGAGGTTCTGGACGTCGTGCATGGCGGAGGTCAGGCCGAGGCCGCCGGTGGGCGGGTGGCGGTGGGCGGCGTCGCCGGCGATCAGGACGCGGCCGGAGCGGTATCGGTCGGCGACCACGCCCTCCAGGGACCAGCGGGAGATCATGTGGACCGTCACCTGCTCCGCGGTCAGCCCCAGCGCCTTGCGCATGTCCGTCAGCACAGCGTCGTCGTCCAGCGCGCGGCCGTCCTCGGGCCCGTAGTTGAGGTGGAAGACCCACTCCTCGGACTCGGGGCCCCAGTGGTCGGGGCCCATGGGCACCAGGACGCCGGGGATGCCGAGGTTGGGCAGCCACAGCCAGCGGATCAGCACATCGGGGTCGGTCGCCCACCGGGACAGGTCGGCGGAGAGGTGGAAGGAGACCACGCGGGCGAGGTTGCGCACGCCCTCCTGGGCGATGCCCACGGCGGGACCGACGGTGCGGCCGCCGTCGCAGCCCAGCAGGTAACGGGCCCGCACGCGGTAGGTCTCGCCGGTGTCGCGGTCGGTGACGGCGGCGGTGACGCCCTCGTCGTCCTGGGCGAGTTCGGTCAGCTCGTGGTGGAACCGGACCCGGCCGGGCGCGAGTTCCTCGGCGCGGGCGCGCAGGACCGGCTCCAGGCGGATCTGGGGCAGGTTGGCCTGCCGCTCGGGGCTGGCCGCGAGCCACTCGGGGGAGTCGCCGCCGGCCCCCCATGCCTCCATCTTGGCGACGCGGCGGCCGTAGTCCTCGTGGTCGCCGGCCAGGCCGACGTACCAGGCGGTGTGGGACATCTGCTCGGCCGGTGTGGAGGCGGCGTAGATGGTGTCGGCCGTGTCGACGTCGCGCATGACCTCCATCGCGCGTTGGTTCAGGACATGGGCCTTGGGCAGGACGGAGGTGCTGGGCCAGGCGGTGACCAGCAGGGACTCGACGCCGATGCGGCTGAGCAGCATGGAGGCGGTGAGCCCCGCACCGCCGCCGCCGACGATGAGGACAGGGACGTCGATGTCGTTCATGGGTACTCCGTGGGGTGTCGCGGCTCGGGGCCAAGGGGCAGGGGACGGCTCAGGAGAGGCGGGGCAACAGCGCGAGGGCGTTGCCCCGGTTGATGGCGTGGTGCGCGGCGGTGTCGAGGCCGTGGTAGCGGTCGTACTCGCCGGTGAAGTGGGCGACGGCGATTTCGGGTGCGAAGGGCCCGTCGGTTCCGAAGACCACCCGGTCGGGGCGGGCGAAGGCCAGCAGGCTGGGGAGTGCCGAGGGGCTGCCGGACAGGGCGGTGTCGAACCAGAAGCTGCGCAGGTCCTCGAGGATCTCTTCGTAGCCGCGGCCGGTCTCGGCGACCAGGGCGGCGGTGATCCGGTGGGCGGCGTAGGGGAGGAAACCTCCCGCGTGGGACAGAATGATCTTCAGGTTGGGGTAGCGGCATGGGACGCCGTGCAGGACCAGGTTGGCCGCGGCGCGGGTGGTGTCGAGAAGGAAATCCGCGGCGAACGGCGGCAGCCCTGGCATGGGCGGCGCGGGCAGCTGCGAGGGATGGACGAACACGACGGCACGGCGCCGGTCCAGTTCGGCAAGGAGCGGGTCGTGGCCGGGGTGTCCCAGGTAGACACCGTCGGTGTTGGCTAGCAGTACGACGCCGTCGGCGGCCAGTTCGTCCAGGGCGTGGGTGGCGGCGGCCTCGGCGGCGTCCGGGTCGGGCAGCGGTACGGTGGCGACGTACCCGAACCGGACAGCACTGCGGTTTCGATGGCGTAGGTGTCCATCAGGGCGATGGCGTGCTGGGGGCTCCATGGCGGCAGTTCGCGGCCACCGGGAGCGTGGATGTTCTTCGACTTCAGCCACCGGGTGTAGGCCGGGGGCAGCAGATGCTGGTGGACGTCGATGCGGCTCATGGTGGTGCTCCTCCCGGTGCCCAGCCGGCGGCTGGGCGGTCACGGCCGCGCGTGCTGACGGCGCCGGCCACGGGGTGTGGGCCTGCTAGCCGCTAGCCAGCAGGACGAGATGGACTGCGGCCAGGGCGCCCACGACGGCGGCCGGCAGGCAGCGGGCGGCCGGGTCGCTGCTGCGCAGGTGTACGACCACGGCTCCGGCCATGAGCAGGATCAGGCCCCCTGAGGCGGCGGCACCGAGCGCGGTGATCCGCAGGCCGGCCAGCAGCCCGGCCGCGGCCGCCACCTCCAAGGTGCCCAGCAGGCGGTAGTGGGTGGTGGTCATGCCGACGTGGGCCGCGGCCTGCCGCATCGCGGGGACTGCCGCGAGCTTGGCCGACCCCAGCAGGAGGAAGAGCGCGGCGAGGACGACGGCCAGGACGGTGGTAGTGGTGCTCATGGAGGTTCTCTCTGTGCGGAAGGGGATGGTCTGCTGCCATCGGGAACCGGGTCGCAGCGACCCGGTTCAGGTGACGGGCTGGGGGGCGTACTGCCAGTTGAGGACGTACCGGTCGAGGGCTGCGGTGACCCTGTGCCGCACCGTCTCGTCGGCAGGGGCGGGCACCATGACGCGGACCCCTCCGTCGTGCGGCCGGCACACGATCCGTTCGGGGTCGCAGTCCGCGCCCTGGGCGGCCAGTTCGGCCAGGACCGCACGGCGGGTGGCGTCCAGGCGAAGGCCGAGCTTGTAGGGCTTGCCGACGGCGGTGAGCGGGATGGCGTCGATCACGATCACCTCCCGCGGCGCGGCGGCGCGCTCCGGGGCCCGTTCGGTGGCCCAGGTGAGCAACTCGGCCGGATCCACGCGGGCGCCGAGGGTGAGGGTGACGTAGGCGACGGGTACCTCGCCGGCGTGCGGGTCGGGGCGGCCCACCGCCGCGGCGGCGGTGACCTCGGGGTGGGCAAGGAGGGCGTCCTCGATCCCGGCGGGGTCGATGTTGTGACCCCCGCGAATGATCAAGTCTTTGGCGCGGCCGGCGAGATGGATGAAGCCGTCGACGTCGATGCGCGCCAGGTCGCCCGTGTCCAGCCAGCCGTCGTGGATCTTCCCGTCGGTCTCCAGGCGCGGCCCGTGGGCGGTGTGCTCGGCGACGTAGCCCGCGAAGACGATGGGGCCGCTGACGGCCAGGACCCCGGTGGCGCCCGGCGGCAGGTCCTGCCACTTGCCGGTGTCCTGGTCGATGTGCACGGTCTTGAGCTGCTGGTAGGGCAGGCGCCGGCCGACGGTGCCGGGCCGGGTGTGACCGGGCACGCCGAGGGCGGAGGCGCAGGTCGCCTCGGTCAGCCCGTAGCCCTCGCACAGCGGGATGCCGGTGTGCTCCTCGAACGACTCCCGTACGGCGGGCGGTAGCGGGGAGGCGCCGACGGCGGCGAACCGCATGCTGGAGATGTCCGCGTCGACGGGGACGCGGGCGAGGACGGAGTACACGGTGGGTACGCCGGACATGGCGGCGACGCGGTAGTGCTCCACCAGCTTCCAGAACACCCCGTACAGCTCGGGATCGCGGTAGCCCAGCGGCCCAGCCCACACCACCCGCTGGCCGCGCAACAACGGGCCGAGCAAGGTGACCATCAGGGCGTTGACGTGGAACAGCGGCAGCGCCGCGAACATCACCGAGTCCGTGGCAAGGGGGATGCTTGCTGCCACCATCCAGGCGTCGACGACCTCGTTGGCGTGCGTGTGCGCGGCGAGTTTGGGGGTGCCGGTGGTGCCGCCGGTGTGGAAGTAGGCAGCCAGGTCCCCGGCGTCCGGGGGCTCGATGTCCACCAGCCGGTCGGCGGGATGGGACGCGGCCAGCTCTGCGAGGTACCCCACGCGTACGCCCTCGACCGGTTCCAGGACCGGGGCGGGGCCGTCGGCCGCGGTGGGGGCCAGGGCCAGCAGCGCGTCCAGGCGCAGGGAGGCGGCGACCTGGCGGGCCGTGGCCCACACCTGCGGGTCCAGCTGCGGACCGGCGGCGATGAGCACCCGCGCGCCGCCGCGCCGCAGCAGCTGCTCGACGTGCTCGGACGCCAGGCCCGGGTTCACCGGGGCGGCGATGCCCGCGGCCTGTGCGGCCAGCAGGGCGGCGGGCAGCTCCGCGGTGTTCGGCGCGAGCAAGCCCACGGCGGCGCGGCGGGTGACGCCGAGAGAGCGCAGCAGGTTCGCCGTGCGATGCACCTGGTCGCGCAGCTGAGCGAAGGTCGCGGTGGCGGGGCGCAGGAAGCGCGCGGCATCGGGCAGCACGGTCAGGGCCGGGCGGTCGGGCCACAGGCGGGCGGCGCGGAGCAGGGCGTCGTAGGTGGTGGCGGGCAGACCGCGCTCGTGCAGCGGGACGGCCTCGATGGCGGGCAGGTCCGCGGGATTGTCGTGGGCAGGCCACAGCAGGTCGGTGGGTGTGAGTGTCACCGGTGCGCCTTTGCAGGGTGAGGGATGGGGGTGAGTGGCCGGTCCGGTACGGGGATGCCGGGCCGGCCGGTCCCGGGCGGGCCGCCCGGGAGCCGTCAGCGGGCGCGCACCACCGTGCGCTGCTCGCCGAGATCGAGGACGCCGTCGTCGGTCGCGATGCGGGCCGTGACGACGTCGCCGTCCTTCAGGTAGTCGGGATTGCTCTCCTGGCGGGCGAAGAACTTCTGCCAGCGCTTGTGCGGGGGCAGCAGGGCGGCCAGCGTGGCCAGGAGCTTGCCCGGGGATTTGAGGGCGGTGCCGCCTGGGGTGCCGGTGAGCAGGACGTCACCGGGCTTCAGGGTCTGGAAGCGGGCCAGCAGGCTGAGTGCGCGCGCGGGCCGGACGATCATGTCCGTGGTGGTGCGGTCCTGTCGCGTGGCCCCGTTGACCTTCAACGTGAGCCGCAGGTCCGGCAGGCGGGCCAGGTCGTCGGCGTCGACCAAAAGCAGGCGGGGGCCGAGCGGGGTGAAGGTGGGGTACGACTTGGACTCGTAGAACTGGGTCTTGGGCAGCTGCAGGTCGCGGGCGCTGACGTCATCGGCGACGACCAGCGCGGCGACATACTCCGGCAGGGTGGAGTCGGTGACCTCGGTGCCGATGGGTAGGTCCGCGCCCATTACGAGGCCGAGTTCGACCTCGTAGTCCAGGAAGCGCACGTGCTGTGGACGCATGATGTCCTGGTAGGGGCCGCTGACGGACCCGGAGGCCTTGCGGAAGAACGCGGGCGGGACGGTGTCCGGGTCGAATCCGGAGTCCACTGCGTGGGAGCGGTAGTTGACCATCTGCGCCACCACCCGGCAGGGGGTGGTGACGGGCGACAGCAGCTCCTCTTCCCCAGCGGAAAGCCCGGCGTCCGGGTCGGCCGCGGCGCGGGCGGCCGCCTCCTGCACGGCCAAGCGGTCGGCGAGCAGGCCGGCGGTGGTGTCCGCATCGGTGACGACGCGGTGCAGCCGTCCTGTGCCGCTCTCCACCCACCAGCCGTCTGCGGTGCGGACGACCTGGATACTCATCGGCTCTCCTGAGTCCTGGACAGCGTCGACCGAACTGCTCCTGCGAGCAACCTCCGGTCATTAGTGATGACAGAATCAGTCCAGATGGTGAACTCGTCAAGAGGTATTTCCATCACTGATGAGCAACCATTATTGATCCCATGGGTAAGGTGTGGGGATGACCAACGACGGACAGGGCAGGGGCAACAGCCAGGCGCCCAACCGCCTGGATCGGCGCAAGGCACGCACCCGGGCCGCGCTGGTCGCCGCCGCGCAGAGGTTTCTCGCCGAGCAGGGGCGGGCCGACGTGAGCATCCAGGAGATCACCGAGGCGGCGGACGTCGGCTTCGGCTCCTTCTACAACCACTTCACCAGCAAGGACGAGCTGTTCGACGCCGCCGTCGCTCTCACCCTGGAGGAACACGGCGCTCTTCTGGACTCCGTCGTAGGAGACCTGAAGGACCCGGCGGAGATCTTCTCCGCCAGCGTCCGCCTGACCGGCCGACTGCAGCGCAGCCATCCCCGGATTGCCAGGATCCTCGTACGCACCGGCATGCCGTACCTGACGTCCGAGAGCGGTTTGGCCCCGCAGGCGATGCGGGACCTGCAGGCCGCCGCCGACAGCGGGCGGCTGGACATCGACGACCCGCATACCGCGGTCGCCATGGCCGGCGGCGCCCTGCTCGGAGTACTGCACCTCCTGGAGAGCCGCCCCGACCTCGATGCCGAGCGCGTCACCGATCAACTGGCCGCCCGCCTACTGTGCATGTTCGGCCTGACACGCACCGAAGCACAGGAGATCGCCACCCGGCCCCTGCCCGCGACCTGACCTGGGCGATTTCCGGCGCACGCAGCGCGTCGCGGACTTCACCCGCTGGGTGGGGCGGCACCGTGATGCCGGATCGGCGAGCTGACCGCTGGTCCGTCCCGCCGACCTCGAAGGCCTCTGGGTGGCTCTACGGGGCGCGCGTCGCCCAGGCGCTGGCTCTCAGGCTGCAGGCGGCCATCGACCGCGAGGGCTGGTCTGTCGCGGAGCTGTCTCGCAACAGCGGCGTCGCTCGCTTCACGATCAGTAAGGCACTCAACGGGGAGGCCTGCTGTCTGCCGCCACGCAGCCTCAGAGTTGGATGGGCAGGTGGCGGGGTCCGCGGAGCATGGCGTTCTGCCGGTAGGGGGGCGGGTCCTCGACCAGGCGGGCCGTGCCGAGGTGGGGGATCAGCGCGCCGAGTGCGGCCTGGGCCTCGATGGGGGCGAGGGGCGCGCCGCAGCAGAGGTGAATGCCGCTGCCGAAGCCGAGGTGCTGGTTGTCCGGACGGGTGGGGTCGAACCGGTCGGGCTCGTGGAACCGCATGGGGTCACGGTTGCCCGAGGCCAGCACCAGGACGACGGACGTGTCCTCGGGGATCGTGGTGCCGACGACGTCGATGTCGGCACGTGGGATGCGTTCGCGCATGTGGACCGGGGGTTCGTAGCGCAGGAGTTCCTCCACCGCTCGGGGCAGCAGGTCGGGGTCGTGGCGCAGGTGGTCCAGGTGCTCGGGGTGGCGCAGGAAGGTGAGCACCCCGTTGGTGATCAGGTTGACCGTGGTCTCGTGTCCCGCGATGAGGAGCAGCACGGCGGTTTCTGCGAGTTCCTCCTGGGCGAGCCGCAGCGCCGGGTCCGGCTCGTTGGCGAAGGCGGAGAGCATGTCGTCGCTCGGATTGCCACGGCGCTGCTCGGCGAGGTTCACCAGGTACCCGCCCATCTCGATGCGCGCCTGGTCGCTGGCCTTGTCCGTCTCGGTGGTGTCCGCTTCGGGCCTGACGTCGGCGGCTGCGACCAGAGCATCGGACCAGGCCCGGAACAGCGGCTCGTCTTCGCGCGGTACGCCGAGCAGGCGGCAGATCACCGTGACGGGCAGCGGGTAGGCGAAATCGTCGACGACGTCGATCTGCCGACCCGCCTCGAAGGGCTCCATCAGTTCCTTGGTGATCTGGTCGATCTCGCCGCGCATGGGGTCGACCCGGCCAGGGCTGTGCAGCGGGCCGAACGGCCGCATGGCCAGGGTGCGCAGCCTGTGGTGCTCCGGGTCGTCGAGCCGCAGGAACGGCGGCTTGTGTGTCACTTCGCCACGGCTGTGGGGGGCGACACTCATCCGCGGGTCGTGGAGCAGAGCCGCGATCTCGTGGTAGGTGCCGACCAGACAGCTGCCGTCCGTCTGCCGCACCACGGGACCGGCCCCACGGAGTTCCGCGTACAGCGGGTAGGGGTTGGGGCGGTTGGCGTAGTCGGTGATCCGTGCCAGCAGGGTGTCGGAGTCCATGGTGGCTCCTCGTGGTCGGGCGGGACCTGGGTCAGCCCGTGGGCTGCACCACGGTCAGCCGGCGGTCGGGCAGGTATCCGGTGAGCGCCACGGTGGGGCCGTGGGACAGCCCGCTCGGGTCCGGCACGTCGGACGGAATCGTGATGTCGGCCGCGATCGCACGGTCCTGCGCGCCGGGTGGCGGAGGGAATGGAGCGGCCGTCTCGATCAGGTGCTTGTAGTAGTTGAGCGACTTGGCCATGTCGACGGTGACCGTGGCGGTGACCCGCCCCTGGTGGCCGTAGACCATGGCCAAGCGGCGCGCCTCCAGAGAGCCTTGGGCGATGACCACATGGTCGGAGTAGGTGGGCACGCCCACCGACTTGATGTTGAGCCCGAACTGGTTCGACCAGAACGATGGGATGGCCAGGTGCGGGCGCTGCAGAGGCCGCGGACTGACCATGTTGTGTGCCGCCACCTCGGCCTGCTCGACCGCGTTGCCCCAGTGCTCCAGGGACAGCATCTGGTAGCCGAACAACGGGTGGGGGAAGCGGGAGACATCACCGGCCACGAAGATGTCGTCGGTGACGATCCCGTACATGTTGAAGGCCCGGCACCCCGCGTCGCAGGCGGTCCCGCACGGGCCCGCCGCCAGCCCAGACTCCGCCAGCCACTCGACGTTGCGTACCGCGCCCAGCGCAGACGTCGGCGTCGACGCGGCTGCCGTCGGACAGCTCCGCACCGGTGAAGCTGCCGTTCCCGCGCAGGGCGGTCACCGTCACCCCGGTGCGCAGGTCCACGCCGTGGTTGCGCTGCATGACGGCCGCGAGCTTCGACAGGGTGCCGCCGAGCGCGGCCACCAGGGGTGCGGGGCCAGGTTCGGCGACCGTGACCTCCAGCCCCCGTTCCCGGCAGGCCGAGGCGATCTCCGAGCCGGTGAAGCCGCCGCCGATCACCAGCACCCGTTCCGGCCCCGCGGCCAGCCGCTCGGCCAGTCCTGCGGCGTCCTCACACGTCCGCAGGGCGAACACCCCATCCAGGGCGGCCTCCTCCGGGTTGGGCCAGGGCCGCGCCCGGGTCCCGGTGGCGATCAGTAGCCGGTCGTACGGCAGCGACTCTCCGTCGGCCAGCATCACCCGTTTCCCGAGGACATCCAGGCCGGTGGCGCGGACTCCCAGCCGCCAGTCGGCACGGGGCCCGGCGCATCGGCAGCCCGGTGGTGTCCGCCGTCGCCTGGCCGAGCAGCACCTGCCTGGACAGCGGTGGCCGGTCGTAGGGCGGGTGGAGCCCGTCCCCGACCACCGTCAGTGAACCGGTGAAGCCCTCCTCGCGCAGCGCCTCCGCGGCTCTCAGCCCGGCCAGCGACGCGCCGACGATGACGATGACGATACGGCCGTCGCGTCGCGGACCGGGCCGCAGTGGTCTAGCTGGGCGGGCAGGCCGCGACGCAGGGCCATGCCGGTCGCGCGGGCCACCTTCCCACCGACGGCCGCCGCGAGGGCACCGAGGCCGTCGGTGCGTCGACTCAGACCCTCTTCGGTGAGGTGCCCTCGACATTTCCATACACCGTATGGTAGTACTGAAAGGGCGATTCCATGCGGCGTATGGAAAAGCTTGCTCGGGCAACGCCAGGCGCATCACATCGCCTGCACAAGCAGCGGATGGTGCAGGTCGCACCAATTCGGAAGGAAAGACCATGAAGAAGCTCACGAACGCGGTCGCGCTCGTGGCGTCCTCGGGCCGGACGGTGACCGAGGTCGCCCAGGAACTCGGCGTCAGCTCGGAGAGTCTGCGGGGCTGGGTGAAGAAGGCGAACGGCGTCGGGCAGACCGCCGCGGGGGCGCGATGCCATCCGGTAACGGGCTGGACGCGGCCGAGCGGGAGGAACTCAAGCGACTGCGCAAGCGCGCCGCCGACCAGGCCCAGACGATGACCTACTCTCGGCCCGGTGCAGCCGGCGGATCTCAGCCCAGTCCTCCACGTCAATCACCCTCTCCTCCTGACCTCGATGAAGATCACGATGATCAGAAGATCGCGAGGTGGGTCACCGTTCATCCGTCGATCAGCGGTCAGTTTTCAGGTTCTGGATCACTTTCAGTGCAGGCCTGACGGACGGTCACCGCCGCGTCGTTTCCGGCACGCGGGTCAGCGGGCGAGGAGGACACGCTTG